>JAZKIE010000418.1:0-11680 GCA_040385025.1 Pseudomonadota bacterium
ACCAGATGTTCATGCAGGCCTCGACAGCAGGCTTTGCGAAAGAGGACGACAGCGCGGTGATCAAGATTTTTCCGGGCATTGATTTGCCGAAAAAGCCATGACGCCCATTGCTTTGGGTTGTATCGCTGACGACTTCACCGGCGCCACCGATCTGGCCAACAACCTGGTGCGCGCCGGCATGCGAGTGGTGCAGACGATTGGTGTGCCGGATGGCCCCTTGGGCGCCGACGTTGACGCTGTGGTGGTCGCGCTCAAGTCCCGCACCGTGCCGCCTGCGCAGGCGGTGGCCGAATCGCTGGCCGCACTGGCCTGGCTGCAGGGGCAGGGCGCGCAGCAAATCTATTTCAAGTACTGCTCGACCTTTGACAGCACGGCGCAGGGCAATATCGGGCCGGCGACCGAAGCGCTGATGGACGCGCTGCAGACCGGTTTCACCATTGCCACGCCGGCTTTCCCCGACAACCAGCGCACCGTCTTCAAGGGCCATCTGTTTGTCGGCGATGTGCTGCTTTCTGAAAGCGGCATGCAGAACCACCCGCTGACACCGATGCAGGACGCAAACCTGGTGCGTGTGTTGCAGTCGCAGACCCGGCGGCGTGTCGGCCTGATAGACCACCGTGTGGTGGCGCGCGGCGAAGCGGCGGTGCGCGAACGCATGGCGCAATTGCAGGCCGAAGGTGTCGGTGTGGCGATTGTGGATGCCGTGACCAACGACGATCTGCTGCGCCTGGGCCCGGCACTCAAGGGTTTGCCGCTGGTGACGGCCGGCTCCGGCGTGGCCATTGGCTTGCCGGCCAACTTCGGCATCAGGCCTTCCGACCAGGCCAGCCGTCTGCCGGCCGCCAGTGGCTTGCGGGCGGTGGTGTCTGGCAGTTGCTCGCTGGCGACCCACCGCCAGGTGCAGGACTTCATCCGGCAGGGCCGCCCCGCAATGGTGATCGATGCGCTGCGCCTGGCCTCGGGCGACGATGTGGTGGCCGAGGTGCTGGCCTGGGCCGGGCCGCTGTTGGCGCGCGGCCCGGTGCTGGTTTATTCGACGGCCGACAGCGGCGCGGTCAAGGCTGTGCAGGGCCGGCTGGGTGTGGAAGAGGCTGGTGCTCTGGTCGAGCGCACGCTGGCCGCAGTGGCGCGTGGCCTGGTGCAACTCGGCGTGCGGCAACTTGTCGTTGCTGGCGGTGAAACCTCGGGCGCCTGTGTGCAGGCCCTGGGCATCACCCAAATGCAGATCGGGCCGCAGATTGATCCCGGTGTGCCCTGGTGTTATTCACTGCTGCCCCCACGCTCGGCACTGCGTGTCCTCGCTGCCCCCGGAGGGGGCGTCGCCGACCTTGGGGCGGCCCGGCGGTCGTCGGCCGTGGCCAGTAGCGACGGTCTGCATCTGACTCTCAAATCCGGCAACTTCGGCAGCGACGATTTCTTCTCCAAAGCCTTTACGATGCTGGCATGAAAGTACTCACCGAAAACAAGGCCCGTGAAGAGATCTGCCGCGTCGGCAAAAGCCTGTTCGACCGGGGTTATGTGCATGCCACCGCCGGCAACATCAGTGTGCGGCTCGATGAATCCGAGGGCGGCGGTTTCCTGATCACGCCGACCGATGCCTGCCTGGGCTTTCTTGATCCGGCGCGGCTGGCCCGGCTCGATGCAGATGCCAGGCCGCTGTTCGGCGACAGCGCCAGCAAGACCATCACCTTGCACCGGGGCATTTACGCGGCGGCCGCAGCCTTCGATCCGGCCACGCGTTGCGTGATCCACACCCACAGCACACACTGTGTCGCGCTGAGCCTGCGCGCCACCGGTGAAGAACTGCTGCCGCCGCTCACGCCCTACTTCGTGATGAAGGTCGGGCATGTGCCGCTGATTGATTACCACCGCCCGGGCGACCCGGCGGCGGCGCTGTCGGTCGGCGAAGTCATCACGCGTTACGGCCGCCAGGGCACGCCGATACGCGCGGTGATGCTGGCGCGGCTCGGCCCCAATGTCTGGCACGACAGCCCGGCCTCGGCCATGGCGGTGCTGGAAGAACTGGAGGAAACCGCGCGGCTGCTCTGTCTCGCCAGCGCGGCGCCCCAGCCCCTGAGCGGCCCGCAGATCGACGAGCTGCGCACCACCTTCGGCGCGCGCTGGTAAATCAGACACATAGTAAAAACAGCCTCCAGCCCTTTCCTGTACTGCGCAAGCAGCTATCAATTCAGTAGCAATTCACAATATCTCCAGAGATCAGCCATGCCGAAATTTGCCGCCAACCTGTCCATGATGTATCCCGATCTGCCCTTTCTGGAGCGTTTTGAAGCAGCGGCTCGCGATGGTTTCAAGGCCGTGGAGTATCTGTTTCCCTACAGCTTCGACAAGCAGGAACTGGCAGCGCGGCTCAAGGCCAACGGTCTGCAGCAGGTGCTGTTCAATGCGCCGCCGGGCGGCACCGATGCGGCGTCCATTTCCCAGGCCTGGGAAAAAACCGGTGACCGCGGCACCGCTGCCGTGCCGGGCCGTGAGGCGGAGTTTCGCGCTGGTGTGTTGCTGGCGCTGGACTACGCCGAAGCCCTGGACTGCCCGCGCATCCACCTGATGGCCGGACTGATCACCGCCGGCCAGGAGCGCGAAGAAGTGCGCCCGGCCTATGTGGCCAACCTGCGCTGGGCCGCGATGGAAGCTGCAAAAAACGGCCGCGATGTGCTGATTGAACCCATCAACACACGTGACGTGCCGCGCTTCTTCTTGAACCGGCAGGACCATGCGCACGAGATTTTGGCCGAGGTCGGCGCGAGCAACCTCAAGGTGCAGATGGACCTCTACCATTGCCAGATTGTGGAGGGCGATGTGGCGATGAAGATCCGCAAATACCTGCCGACAGGCGCGGTCGGCCACTTCCAGATTGCCGGTGTGCCCGAGCGCCATGAGCCCGACATCGGGGAGCTCAACTACCCCTATCTGTTTGCGGTGATCGACGAGGTGGCGCAGGCCAGCGGCTGGGACGGCTGGGTCGGGTGTGAGTACCGGCCCCGACGAGGCGCAGAAACCGGTGGAAGCTCGGCAGGCCTGGGCTGGCTGCCGCGCTGAACTGAATTTGGGGACCGCCCTAGAAGCGGATGCCGGCCGGGTTGTCGGGTGTGGGTGGCGGCGCCACCGGTGTCGCCGCAGGTGCGGGAGGAGCTGCCGCACCGGTGCGGGCGGCTGCCGGGGCTGGCGAAGCGCTGGGCGTGACCAGCGGCGTGGCGGCCGCCTGGCGGTAACTGGCCGGCAAGACCGAGGCCTTCGGGTAACCGGCGGCGTCAAGGAATTGGCCCCATTCGGTGTCGGAGAAACCCTTGATCTGCTGGCTGCCAATCGTCACGAAGGGAAGCACGCTTTCACCGCTCAAACGCTGCAGCGCCTGTGAATCTTCATTGGTGGTGACGGTTTTTTCGGTGAACGGAACACCGCGTGTCGTGAGCAGGGACCGGGCCGACCCGCAGGGACTGCAGTTCTCGCCGGTGTACAAGGTGACCGGGTATTGGCCGGCGACCTTGCGCAGTTCAAAAGGCAGCGAGCTGCTGGCAGCCGCTCTTGCGCTGTTGTCGCTTGCAGCCGCAGTGACCCTGGCGTTGGACGAGGGCGGTGGCGGCTGGTCCGAAAAAGTCACCCGGCCGTCCGGGCCAACGATGCGAAACACCTGCTGGGCCGAGACTGCGGAGGCAGTCAGGCCGGCAGCCAGCGCCAGCAAGGCGTGAACGGCGGTCAATTTCATAGCGGTCGATGTCATGGGGTGCTCCAAAGTCGGTGTCAGGCCATGCCCTGGTGACGCAGCAGCGCGTCAATCGAAGGTTCGCGGCCCCGGAAGGCCTTGAACGATTCCATGGCCGGCCGGCTGCCGCCCGCTTCCAGGATGGCTCGCCGATATTTTCTGCCAGTTTCTACACTAACGGTGCCGGACACCGCTTGGTCATCGGTGTTTCTACCTGTCGATGTGGCGCTTTGTGCACTCTCTTCGAAGGCTGCATAGGCGTCTGCCGAGAGGACTTCCGCCCATTTGTAGCTGTAATAGCCGGCGGCATAACCGCCAGAAAAAATGTGACTGAATGTATGCGCGGTGCGGCTGTAGGGCGGCGGGGTGATCACCGCAAACTCGTCGCGCACGCCGGCCAGCAGAGTCATCACATCGTCGCCCGGTTGCCATTGCGTGTGCAGCAGCATGTCGAACAGTGAAAACTCGATCTGGCGCAGGGTCTGCATGCCGCTCTGGAAGTTTTTGGCAGCCAGCATCTTGTCGAACAGCGCACGCGGCAATGGCGCGCCGGTGTCCACGTGGGCCGTCATGTGTTTGAGCACATCCCACTCCCAGCAGAAGTTCTCCATGAACTGGCTGGGCAGCTCGACCGCATCCCACTCGACGCCGCTGATACCTGAAACATCGCGTTCGTTGACCTGCGTCAGCATGTGGTGCAGGCCATGGCCGAATTCGTGGAACAGCGTGGTGACGTCGTCATGGGTCAGCAGCGCGGGCTTGCCGCCCACACCTTCAGCGAAGTTGCACACCAGGTGCGCCACCGGGGTTTGCAGCTTGCCGTTGTCAGGGCGCAGCCAGCGCGCGCGCACATCGTCCATCCAGGCGCCGCCGCGTTTGCCGGTGCGGGCCGGCTGGTCCAGGTAGAACTGGCCGACGAGTTTTCCTTCGCGCTCGATGCGGTAGAACTCGACGCCGGGCTTCCAGACCGGGGCCTGGTCGGCGCGTATCGCCACCTCAAACAGCGTCTCGACAATCTTGAACAGGCCGGCCAGCACCTTGGGCGCGGTGAAGTACTGCTTGACCTCCTGCTCGCTGAAGGAATAACGCGCTTCCTTGAGCTTTTCACCGATCCAGGCGAAGTCCCAGGGTTTCGGATCGGACAGACCGAGCTGCTCTGCCGCGAAAGTGCGCAGGTCGGCCACGTCCTTGAGACCATAGGGTTTGGCGCGCTGGCCGAGGTCGCGCAAAAAGCTGATGACCTGCTCCGGCGAGTCGGCCATCTTGGCGACCACCGAGACTTCGCCAAAGTTGCGGTAACCCAGCAACTGCGCTTCTTCGAGCCGCAGGGCCAGAATTTCCTGCATCACGGCGCTGTTGTCGAAGTGGCTGAATTCGGCGGGCGACTGGTCGCTGGCGCGGGTGCTGTAGGCCTTGTACAGGGTTTCGCGCAAGGCGCTGCTGTCGGCAAACTGCATGACCGGCAGGTAACTCGGCATCTTGAGCGTGAGTTTGTAGCCGTCCTTGCCTTCGGCCTCGGCCTGCGCGCGTGCCGCCTGCACCACATCGGGCGGCACGCCGGCCAGCTCGTCTTGCCTGGCGTAATAGGCGAAAGCGTCGGTCGCGTCCAGCGCGTTTTCGCTGAACTTCTGGCTCAGCTCGGCCTGGCGTTCCTGGATGGCGGCGAATCGCTCCTTGGCGGCCCCCTGCAGTTCGGCGCCCGACAGCACAAAGTTGCGCACGGCGTTTTTATGCGCCTGGCGCTGCTCGGCATTCAGGCTGGCGACATCAATCGCCTTGTATTTGGCGTAGAGGCGCTCGTCGGCACCCAAGCGGGTCCAGAACTCGGTGACCTTGGGCAGCGCGTCGTTGTAGGCGGCCCGCAACTCGGGCGTGTCGGCCACGCCGTTGAGGTGGCTGACGGCGCCCCAGGCGCGGCTCAGGTTCTCGGTGGCGATGTCGAGCACACCGGCGATGTCGGACCAGCGCGCCGGAAACGCAGGTTCCGTGACCTGCGCCAGCGCGGTTTCGGCTTGCGCCAGCAGCACATCGACGGCCGGACCGACATGGTCAGGCTGGATGCGGTCAAACAGGGGAAGGTCGGCGAAGTCGAGCAGCGGGTTGGGTGTGGTCATGGTGATCAGCTATGGGCGATGGCGCCCGATCTAAAGGGACAAACTCGGACAAACACGCAAAATCATCGCACCGGCACCCGGCCGCCCGGGCGCTCAGTCCTGCGAGCGTTTTTTCAGGCTTTGCAGCCGGGGTTTTTTCGCACGTTTGACGCTGCCGCCGGGGGTCAGGCGCTGGTTGCCCAGTACGCGCAGGGTCTTGACCTCGGGGCGCTGGCCGTAGCGGCTGCTGTTTTTCAGCACTTTCACGTCACGCGGACCCGGCATGCGGTCTTCGTTGACCTTTTTTTCCTTGGGCGGCATGGGCCGCCAGAGCACCAGCAGCTTGCCGATGTGCTGGATCGGTGCGGCGTTGAGCTCGTCGCTGACGCTCTGGAAAATCGCTTCGCGGCCGGCGCGGTCGTCGGATTGCACACGCACCTTGATCAGGCCGTGGGCCTTGAGCGCGGCGTCGATTTCCTTCTTGACGGCGTCGGTCAGGCCGTCGGCGCCGACCATCACGACGGCGTCCAGGTGGTGCGCTTCGGCCCGGTGTTCTTTGCGCTGGGCGGGGGTAAGTAGTATTTGAGCCATGCCCCGATTATCGGTGAGAGGACAATAGGGGCATGAAAGTAAAAACCCAAAGCAAAAAGGTCAATAGGGCGTGGATCAACGACCACGTCAACGACACCTATGTGAAGTTGGCCAAAAAAGAGGGTTACCGGGCGCGGGCGGCCTACAAGCTCAAGGAAATTGACGACTCGCTGGGGCTGATCAAGCCGGGTCACTGCGTGGTGGACCTGGGCAGCGTGCCGGGCGCCTGGAGCCAGTACGCGCGCCGCAAGCTGTCGCCTTCGGGCGCGGCGGTGGGCGCGCTGAACGGGCGCATTGTCGCGCTGGACATCCTGCCCATGGAGCCGGTCGAAGGCGTGGTTTTTATCCAGGGCGACTTCCGCGAACCCGAGGTGCTGCAGCAACTGGAGCAGACCCTGAGCGCCGACAGCGGTTTTACCAAGGTCGACGTGGTGATTTCCGACATGGCGCCCAACCTGTCCGGTATTGAGACCGCCGATGCGGCCCGCATTGCGCACCTGGTCGAGCTGGCGGTGGAGTTTTCCGTCAGCCACCTCAAACCCGATGGCGCGCTGGTGGTCAAGCTGTTCCACGGCGGGTCCTACAGCCCGCTGGTCAAGCTTTTCAAGGAGACCTTCAAGGTGGTCAAGCCGGTCAAGCCCAAGGCCTCACGTTCCAATTCATCGGAAACTTTTCTGGTCGGCATGGGCCTGAAAAACAGTCGTCACAGCGCAACGGAGCCGGGGTAAACCCCAAAAATGCCGCAAACCCGCTCCAAACCTAGGGCTGTCCGGGCACTTACATTCGGCTTTTGATCTTGAAACGCCTAAAATCAGGCGCATGTGCCTTGTGTACCTCTATCGGAGACATCCTTGAACAATCAGTGGTTTTCCAAAATTGCAATCTGGCTGGTGATCGCCATGGTGCTGTTCACCGTTTTCAAGCAATTTGATACACGCGGTGGCGCCGGTACGAATTACCTCGGATACTCCGAATTCCTCGACGAGGTCAAGGGCAAACGCATCAAGACCGCAACCATCGCGGAAGGTCAGGGCGGCACGGAGATTACTGCCGTCACCACCGATGACCGCAGGATACGCACCACCGCCACCTACCTGGACCGCGGCCTGGTCGGCGACCTGATCGCCAACGATGTCAAGTTCGATGTCAAACCCCGTGAAGAAGGCTCGCTCCTGATGACCCTGCTGGTCAGCTGGGGCCCGATGCTGCTGCTGATCGGCGTCTGGATATATTTCATGCGGCAAATGCAGGGCGGCGGCAAGGGCGGGGCCTTCAGCTTCGGCAAGTCCAAGGCGCGCCTGCTCGACGAATCCACCAATCCCGTGACCTTTGCCGACGTGGCCGGTTGCGACGAGGCCAAGGAAGAGGTCAAGGAAGTTGTCGATTTCCTGCGCGACCCGCAAAAATTCCAGAAACTGGGCGGACGTATTCCGCGCGGCTTGCTGCTGGTGGGCCCTCCGGGCACCGGCAAGACCTTGCTGGCCAAAAGTATTGCCGGCGAAGCCAAGGTGCCGTTTTTCTCGATCTCCGGTTCCGACTTCGTCGAGATGTTTGTCGGTGTGGGCGCCTCCCGTGTGCGCGACATGTTCGACAACGCCAAGAAAAACGCGCCCTGCATCATCTTCATCGACGAGATCGACGCCGTCGGCCGCCAGCGTGGCGCCGGCCTGGGCGGTGGCAATGACGAGCGTGAACAAACCCTGAACCAGATGCTGGTCGAGATGGACGGCTTTGAGACCAATGTGGGCGTGATCGTGGTGGCTGCCACCAACCGGCCCGACATCCTGGACGCTGCCTTGTTGCGCCCCGGCCGTTTCGACCGCCAGGTCTATGTCACGCTGCCCGATATTCGCGGCCGTGAGCAGATTCTCAATGTGCACATGCGCAAGGTCCCGCTCGGTCAGGACGTGAGCCCCGGCGTGATTGCCCGCGGCACACCCGGCATGTCCGGCGCCGACCTGGCCAATCTGTGCAATGAAGCCGCCTTGATGGCTGCGCGCCGCAGTGCCCGCACCGTGGAGATGCAGGACTTCGAAAAAGCCAAGGACAAGATCCTGATGGGCCCCGAGCGCAAGAGCATGGTCATGCCCGAGGAAGAGCGCCGCAACACGGCCTACCACGAGTCCGGCCACGCGCTGCTCGGCAAGATGCTGCCCAAGTGTGACCCGGTGCACAAGGTCACCATCATCCCGCGCGGCCGTGCGCTTGGTGTGACCATGAGCCTGCCGGCACAGGACCGCTACAGCTACGACCGCGAATACATGCTGAGCCAGATCAGCATGTTGTTCGGTGGCCGCATCGCCGAAGAAGTTTTCATGAACCAGATGACGACCGGCGCCAGCAACGACTTTGAACGCGCCACCGCGCTGGCCAGGGACATGGTCACGCGTTACGGCATGACCGAGGCGCTGGGCCCCATGGTCTATGCCGAAAACGAAGGCGAAGTGTTCCTCGGCCGTTCGGTGACCAAGACCAACAACATGAGCGAGGCCACCCTGCAAAAGGTGGACGGCGAAGTCCGCCGCATCATCGACCAGCAATACACAGTGGCACGCACGCTGATCGAAGACAACCAGGAAAAAATCCACGCCATGGCCAAGGCCCTGCTCGAATGGGAAACCATCGACGGCGACCAGCTCGACGACATCATTGCCGGCAAGGAGCCGCGCCCGCCCAAGGACTGGACGCCGCGCAATCCCTCGGTCGGCGGAGGCAGTGGCCCGAGCGGCGGCAGCCCCGCTGTGGCCACAGACCCGGCGCCTGGCGTCGCCTGATCACGGCTGAACACCAGACAACCGGGGCGCGTCCCCGGTTTTTCTTTTCAGGAGTCCCGATTGATCTGGCAAACCTCCCGCTTCAACGTCGATCTGGCGCAGCCGCGCGTCATGGGCATCGTCAACGTCACGCCGGATTCGTTTTCGGACGGTGGCCACTACTTTTCAGCAGGCAGCGGTCAGCGGACCGCGCTGGTCCATTGCGAGCAGTTGATCCGTGACGGCGCCGACATGCTGGACATAGGCGGCGAATCGAGCCGGCCTGGCGCGCCACCGGTGCCGCTGGACGAGGAACTCGCCAGGGTGCTGCCGGTGGTGCGCCATGCGGTGACCCTGGGTGTGCCGGTGTCGGTGGACAGCTACAAGCCCGAGGTCATGCAGGCCGTGCTGGACCTGGGCGCCGACATCATCAACGACATCTGGGCCTTGCGCCAGCCCGCCGCGGCTGCCGTGGTCGCGGCGCACCCGAGTTGCGGTGTCTGCCTGATGCACATGCACCGGGAGCCGCAAACCATGCAGGCTGCGCCCATGGAGGGCGATGTGCTGCCGCAAGTCCTTGCTTTCCTGGAACAAGCCGCCAAGGAACTGCTGGCGCTCGGCGTGGACGCCCGCCGCATCGTGATTGACCCCGGCATTGGCTTCGGCAAAACCGTGGCGCAAAATTTTTCGCTGCTGGCCCACCAGCAGGAATTGCTGGCCGCCGGCTACCCGGTGCTGGCCGGCTGGTCGCGCAAGTCCTCGCTGGCAGCGGTCAGCAGCAACTCGCTGGCCAGCGTGGCCAAACTCGACATCGCCGACCGCATGGTGCCCAGCGTTACCGCTGCCGTGCTGGCCGTGGACCGTGGTGCGCGCATCGTGCGGGTCCATGACGTGAGGGAAACCGTGCAGGCGCTCAAAGTCTGGTCGGCTGCCCGGACGGCTGCATAAATCCGATTCTCGGGTGCATGACTGCACGGAGCGTGAGCGAACGCCTCGCATTCGGCGGTGCCCGGAATCCTCACGTACCTGAGTACGTTCCGGTTCCTGTGCGCCGTACGCCTTGTCCTGCATCCCGATAGGCGAATTCCTGCAGCCGTCCGCCTAAAATCACTGGTATCAACATAACAACAAATCAGGGACACACACAATGACCAGAAAATACTTCGGCACCGACGGCATTCGCGGCACGGTGGGGCAGGCGCCCATCACGCCCGACTTTGTGCTGCGCCTGGCCCATGCGGTGGGCCGTGTGCTCAAGCGGACCGAAGCGCGGCCTACGGTGCTGATCGGCAAGGACACGCGGATTTCCGGCTACATGCTGGAAAGCGCGCTCGAGTCGGGCTTCAATTCCGCCGGCGTTGATGTGGTGCTGCTCGGCCCGCTGCCCACGCCCGGCGTGGCCTACCTCACGCGCACGCAGCGCGCCAGCCTGGGCGTGGTGATCAGCGCCAGCCACAACGCCTTTCCCGACAACGGCATCAAGTTCTTCAGCGCCCAGGGCGCCAAGCTCGACGACGCCTGGGAGCTGGCGGTGGAAGCGGCGCTGGAAGAAGCGCCGGTGTGGGCTGATTCGCCCAACCTCGGCAAGACGCGCCGGCTCGACGACGCCGCCGGCCGTTATATCGAATTTTGCAAAAGCACGTTTGCCAATGACCTGACGCTCAAGGGCATGAAGATCGTGGTTGATGCGGCGCACGGTGCGGCGTACCACATTGCGCCCGAAGTGTTTCATGAACTGGGCGCCGACGTGACCTGCATCGGTTGCTCGCCCGATGGCATCAACATCAATGATGGGGTCGGGGCCACCCACCCCGAAGCCTTGATCAAGGCCGTGAAAGCCTACGGCGCGCATTACGGCGTGGCACTTGACGGCGACGCCGACCGGCTGCAACTGGTGGACGCCGAGGGCCGCCTTTTCAACGGCGACGAAGTGCTCTACCTGATGGTGGCCGAACGCCTGGAGCGCGGCGAAAAAGTCCCCGGCGCCGTCGGCACCCTGATGACCAACATGGCGGTGGAGGTGGCCCTGCAGGCCAGAGGCGTCGAGTTTGTGCGCGCCAAGGTTGGCGACCGTTATGTGCTTGAGGAGCTGGAGAAAAAGGGCTGGCTGCTGGGCGGCGAAGGCTCGGGCCACCTGCTGGCGCTGGACAAACACAGCACCGGCGACGGCCTGATCAGCGCGCTGCAGGTGCTGCAGGCCTGCGTGCGCAGCGGCAAGACCCTGGCGCAACTGCTGGCCGATGTCACGCTGTTTCCGCAAACCCTGCTCAATGTGCGCCTGCAAGCCGGGCAGGACTGGGCCGGCAGCCAAGGGCTGGCATCGGAGACCGAGGCAGTGAAGACAGAACTTGGCAACAACGGCCGGGTGTTGATACGCGCCAGCGGCACCGAGCCGCTGCTGCGGGTGATGGTGGAAGCGCGGGATGCGGGGCAGGCGCTGGCCTGCGCGGAGAGGCTTGTTGCTGCGGTCAAGGCTTCCTGATCTGCTTCGGGATTTGTCATCCCGGACTTGAGCCGGGATC
>JAZKIE010000419.1:0-11073 GCA_040385025.1 Pseudomonadota bacterium
GTGCTGTGGATGTTGGTGAAGACCTTGAACTCGGGCGCGCAGCGGATGTCGTAGCCGTAGCTGCTGGTGCCGTAGCTGATGATTTTCTTGCCTTCGCTTTCGCGGATCTGGCCGGGCTCGAAAGGTTCGATCATGCCGGTGCTCTCGGCCATGCGGCGTATCCATTTGTCGCTTTTGATGCTCATTGCGGTGTTTCCCTCGGTATAGCTAGATTGTAGGCAAGCCCGGAAACAGGCCGGCCGGCATCTATCCGCTATCTATTTGATAGCTGTCGGCGCTTTTCCAACAAGGGCTGCAGGCATTTTTTGTATATAAAAATCACTTGGCATGGCGATTTTCGCCAGGGGCAGGCCTGAGCGGTGTCAGAACATGTGACCTGTCGCCAGCGCCGCGGCGGCTGCACGGGTCTCCACCCCCAGCTTCTCGAAGATGTGCTCCAGGTGTTTGTTGACCGTGCGGTGGCTCATGCCCAGGATGTCGCCGATGTCGCGGTTGGTCTTGCCCTTGGCCAGCCAGGACAGGACCTCTGTTTCACGCGGCGTCAGTGCGGCGTTGGCCAGGCGGGACGGCGCGGCGGTATTGGCGCTACGCTGCTCCAGCAGCAGCATGGTCTCGCCCATGCCGACGCGGCCCATGTTGCGCACCGACCGGTGCACGCCAGCCAAGCTCAGGAACCCCTGGCCGGTGCCGCCGTCCAGCGCGGCGTAGACCGGGTCGGGCAGGCGCCCTTCCTGCGCACCGTCGTCCATGGCCTGCAACCAGAGCTCGGCCTGCGGCGAGCGCCAGGCGACACGGCCGCGCGCATCGACCAGCAACACGCCGAAGCCGGCCACGTCCACCGCCTCGCGCGCCAGCCGCGTCATGCGCGCATTGCGGGTGTGGGTGTGCAGGCGCGCCACCACCTCCTGCGCACGCAGGGGCTTGACCACATAGTCCACGCCACCGCAGGCAAAACCTTCCAGCACATGCGGTGTTTCCGACAGGCCGGTCATGAAAATCACCGGGATGTGGGCCAGCGCCGGGTCGGCCTTGATCAGCCGGCAGGTCTCGAAGCCGGACAGGCCGGGCATGACCGCGTCGAGCAGGATGGCGTCCGGCGCCACCAGCTCCAGGCGCTGCAGCGCCGCGTCGCCGTCGCGCGCCACCAGCACGGTGTAGCCCTCGCCTTCGAGCGTGTCGCAGAGCATGCCCAGGCTGCTGGGCGCGTCATCAACCACCAGCACCACAGGGCGCTGTGCATCGGCGTGCTCGATCCGTTCAGGCATAACCGCCCTCCGTCAGGTGGTCCAGCAGCAGTTCCAGTTCGCAGCGGCTGACATAGGCGCGCAGGCGCGTGCAACTCGCGGCCAGCGCCGGGTCGTCAGCGGTGATGCGGTCCAGCAGACGGTGCAGGCCATGCACATGGCCCAGGTGCACCAGCCGGATCAGGCCGGCGCGCGCTTCTTCCGGCAACTGCCGGGTGTCGTCGGGGGACGCAGCGGCCGGCAACAGTGCCGGAGACACCACCGAAGTCACCCATTCCAGGCCCAGGTGGCGCTGCAACGCGGCCATCAGTTCCGACTCCAGCACCGGCTTGCCGACAAAAGCCTGGCAGCCGGCGGCCTTGAGGCGCGAGGCCTGGTTCTCGAACACATTGGCCGACACCACGATGATGGGCACCCGTTCGTAGCCCCGGCTGCGGATCTGCACCGCGGTTTCCCAGCCGTCCATGTCGTCCATGCTGATGTCGAGCAGGATGGCGTCGGGAACTTCGTCCTTCAGGCTGTCGATACATTCGAGGCCGCTGGCCGCTTCCTTGACCTCGAAGCCCAGCGGCGTCAGCATGCCGGCCAGCATCTGGCGCTGCACCGGCTGGTCGTCCACCACCAGCAAGGTGCGGCGCTTGCCGAAGAAACCGGCGATCTGGTGCGGCGGGTCGGCCAGCGGGCCGGGGTCGTCGATCTCGCGCAGGTACAGACGCACGCCGAAGGTGCTGCCTTTGTCGGGTTCGCTTTGCAGCGACAGGTCGCCACCCATCAGCGCAGTCAGCAGGCCGGTGATGGTCAGGCCCAGGCCGGTGCCCGGGTCGCCGCGGCGCCGGCCGGCCGCGCCGCGCTCAAAGGGCAGGAAGATGCGCTGCTGGTCCTGCGGCGCAATCCCGATGCCGGTGTCCACCACCTCGAAACGGATCACCTCGCGCCGGCAATCGACATGCAGGGTCACGCTGCCGGTGTCGGTGAAACGCACGGCATTGCTGAGCAGGTTGATGATGATCTGACGCAGGCGCTTGGCGTCGGCCTGCACCCAGGCCGGCATGCGGCCGCTGTGGGTGTAGATGAAGTCCACGCCCTTGGCCTCAGCCTGCGGCCGCACCATGCTGACCAGGCCTTCGAGGAAGTCCGGCAGCGGCACGGGAATCGGCTCCAGCCGCAGCCGCCCGGCCTCGATGCGCGCCAGGTCCAGCAGGCCGTCGACCAACTGCAGCAGATGTTCGCCGCTGCGCTGTATGGTCTGCACCGCCTCGCGCGGCATGTTGGCGAGCGCCTCGCTTTTGAGCAGGATCTGCGAATAACCGAGGATGCTGTTGAGTGGCGTGCGCAGCTCATGGGTCATGCCGGCCACATAACGCGTCTTGGCCTGGTTCGCCGATTCAGCCAGTTCCTTGGCGGTTTGCAGGGCGGCGTCGGTGCGCTGGTGCGCCTCGATCTCGCGCGAGAGCAACTGGTTTTGCCGGTTCGACTCGTCCTGCGCCATGCGCCGGCTCTCGCTGCCCAGCACCACCCACCAACTGCACACCGCAACAATCAGCAGCAGCATGGCAAACACTTTCACAAAGGCCGACAGCAGCATGCCCTGCGGGTCAGGAGGCAGCGGCAAGGCGGTTTCTTGCGTGTAGACCATGCCCATCACCGTGGCCAGCAGCGCGCACAGCGACAGGGTCACGACCATGTAGTGCCCGACCCTGAAGTTGACACGGCTCGACAGCGCACTCGGCAGCAGCGTGTGCAGAAACTGCTCGGCCTGCTCGGCGGCGCGCGACCGTGTCTTGCAGCGGTCGTGGCAGCGCGATTCCAGCGTGCAACACAGCGAGCAGATGGGCGCACCGTAGGCCGGGCAACTGGCCATGTCTTCGGCCTCGAAGGCGTTTTCGCAGACGTGGCAGCGCACCATTTGGCCGGGGGCCCCCATGGGTTCGGGCTGGCGCGCGATGTAATAACGGCCCTGGGTCAGCCAGGCCAGCAGCGGCGACAGCAGCAGCGCCATGCCGAGCGCGATGAAAGGCGAGAACGCTTCGGCATGCGGCCCGAGCGCGCCGGTGTAGGCCACCACGGACACCACGGCGGCCAGCAGCATGGAGCCCAGGCCGACCGGGTTGATGTCATAGAGGTGCGCGCGTTTGAACTCGATGCCCTTGGGGCTCAGGCCCAGCGGCTTGTTGATGACCAGATCGGCCACCAGTGCGCCGACCCAGGCAATCGCCACATTGCCATAGAGCCCCAGCACCTTCTCCAATGCCGAAAACACGCCCAGCGTCATCAGCAGCAGCGCAATCGTGACGTTGAACACCAGCCACACCACGCGGCCGGGGTGGCTGTGGGTCAGCCGCGCAAAAAAGTTGGACCAGGCCAGCGAGCCGGCATAGGCGTTGGTCAGGTTGATCTTGAGCTGGGACACCACCACAAACACCACGGTGGCCGCCAGCATCCAGGCCGGGTCGGTAAACACATAGGAAAAGCCGGCCAGGTACATCTGCGTCGGCTCCACCGCCTTGGACACAGGCAGCTCGTGCTGCAGCACCAGAAAGGCCAGGAAGGCGCCGCCCAGCATCTTGAGCATGCCCAGCACAATCCAGCCCGGTCCGGCCATCAGCACGGCGGCCCACCAGCGTTTGCGGTTGGCATGGGTCTTCTCGGGAAGGAAGCGTAAAAAGTCCACCTGCTCGCCGACCTGCACCACCAGCGAGAAGGCCACGGTGGCCGCCGCACCAAACATGAGCGGATCGAACTCGCTGCTGCCCGAACTGCGGCCGGCCAGGCCGGTGAAGTCGGAAAAGGCCTGCGGGTTTTTCCAGAGCACCGCCAGGTAGGGCAACAGCAGCAACACGCCCCACAGCGGCTGCGTCCACAACTGCAGCCGCGAGATCAGCGTGATGCCGCGCACCACCATGGGCACAATCACGATGGCGCTGATCACGTAACACCAGGCAATCGGGATGTCCAGGTACATCTGCAGCGCCAGCGCCATGATGGCCGCCTCCAGCGCGAAAAAGATGAAGGTGAAACTCGCGTAGATCAGCGAGGTGATGGTCGAGCCGAGGTAGCCGAAACCGGCGCCGCGTGTCAGCAAATCCATGTCCACGCCGTAACGCGCCGCGTAATAACTGATGGGCAGGCCGGTGAAAAAAGTGATCAGGCCCACCACGATGATGGCCCACAGCGCATTGGTGAAGCCGTAGTTCAGCGCAATCGCGCCGCCTATGGCCTCCAGCGCGAGAAAAGACACCGCACCAAAAGCGGTGTTGCCCACGCGCCATTCCGACCACTTGCGAAAGCTGCGCGAGGTGTAGCGCAGCGCGTAGTCCTCGATGGACTCGTCGGCGACCCAGGCGTTGTATTCGCGGCGTATGCGGAATATTTTTTGTGTGGCAATGGTCAAGTGACGTCTCCGTCGAATCGCCGGGTGGCGGAAGCACGCCTGTGGGCGCCCTCCAGAGCGGTGCGCAAGAAGTGTGCCCGCATCTGGTGCACGGGAACAAGGCATACGCCTACGTTGATTGACGTATAGGGCCTGCACCTCCTTGTGAACATGATCTGTTTCAGCAAGCAGCCCTTTTATTCCGTTCACCTTTTCATCAACCGCAGGAGCCCAGCATCATGTCCAACGACGATCGCGATCCATCTTCCCAGCCTTCCCTCATCAACCGCAGGCGACTCGTGCAGGGCATGGCCGCCGCCCTGCCGCTGGCCGGTTTGCCGGGCTGGGCCCAGGCGCAGGCCTTTCCCACGGCCAAGGTCAACACCACCAAACTGGCCATCACCGACACCGAAGTCACCGTCGGCCAGTTGCACTCGGCCACCGGCACCATGGCGATCTCGGAGACCGGCTCGATCCAGGCCGAGCAGCTCGCCATCGACCAGATCAACGCCATGGGTGGTGTGCTGGGCCGCAAGATCAAGGTCATCAAGGAAGACGGCGCGTCCGACTGGCCGACCTTTGCCGAAAAGTCCAAGAAGCTGCTGGTCAACGACAAGGTCGCTGCCGTGTTCGGCTGCTGGACTTCGGCTTCACGCAAGGCCGTGCTGCCGATTTTCGAGAAGGAAAACGGCATGCTCTATTACCCGACCTTTTACGAAGGCCTGGAGCAGAGCAAAAACGTGATCTACACCGGCCAGGAAGCCACGCAGCAAATCCTGTACGGGCTGGACTGGGCCTCGAAAGAGAAAAAGGCCAAGACCTTCTTCCTGGTCGGCTCCGACTACATCTGGCCACGCACCTCGATGAAGATCGGCCGCAAACACATCGAAGCGCACCTGACCGGCAGCAAGGTCGTCGGTGAAGAGTACTACCCGCTGGGCCACACCAACTTCAACTCGCTGATCAACAAGATCAAGGTCGCCAAGCCGGACTGCATCTTCATCGCCGTGGTCGGCGGCTCCAACGTCGCCTTCTACAAGCAGCTCAAGGCCGCCGGCGTCACCGCTGCCAAGCAGTTCCTGCTGACGATCTCGGTGACCGAGGACGAGGTGCTGGGCATTGGCGGCGAAAACATGAACGGCTTCTACGCCTCCATGAAGTACTTCCAGTCGCTGGACAACCCGAACAACAAGGCTTTTGTCACGGCTTTCAAGGCCAAGTACGGCAAGGACGCGGTGATCGGCGACGTGACCCAGGCCGGTTACCTCGGCCCCTGGCTGTGGAAAGCGGCGGTCGAGAAGGCCGGCAGCTTCGACGTGGACAAGATCGCCGCCGCATCGGCTGGCATCGAGCTGAAAACCGCGCCGGAAGGTTACGTGAAGATTCACGAAAACCACCACCTGTGGAGCAAGGCCCGCATCGGCCAGGCACAAACCAACGGCCAGTTCAAGGTGGTCGCGGAATCGACCGCGCTGATCGAACCGAACCCCTTCCCCAAGGGCTACCAGTAAAGAGAAGAGAAAGAGCGCCCTTGCCGGTTCACTCCGCCGCTGTGGCGGAGTGAGCCGGCAGGGGCTTTCCAGTACACGCCACATCCTTCAACGCCGTCCCCGGAGCCTGCCATGACCCTTTCCGAAATGCTCAACATCGGCCTGATGCAAGGCTTTGCAGGCCTGAGCCTGTTTTCCGTGCTGCTTCTCATGGGCCTGGGACTGGCCATTATTTTTGGGCAGATGGGTGTCATCAACATGGCGCATGGCGAGTTCATGACCATTGGCGCCTACACCATCTACCTGTTTTCCCACCTGTCGGAAACCTACGCCCCCGGTTTCGTGCAGGCTTATTTTCCCTTTGCCATCGTCGCGGCCTTCGCCTTCGCTTTTGCTGCCGGCTGGCTGGCCGAATGGGCCTTCATCCGCCATCTCTACAAACGCCCGCTGGACACCCTGCTGGCGACCTGGGGCCTGTCGCTGGGCATGCAGCAGATCTTTCGCACCACCTTCGGCGCCAAGGAAGTCAGCCCGACCTTGCCCGATTGGCTGATGGGCTCGTGGGCACCTGCCGAAGGCCTGGACATCCCGATCAACGGCATGTTCGTGATGGCGCTGACGCTGGTGGTCACCTGCGGCGTGCTGGTCGCGCTGCACAAGTCGCGCTGGGGTCTGCGGGTGCGCGCCACCGTCGCCAACCGGGTCATGGCCAACGCCACCGGCATCAACACCAAAAAGACCGACCGCCTGACCTTTGCGATCGGCTGCGGCATCGCCGGTGTCGCCGGCGCAGCCTTCACCACCATAGGCTCGACCGGCCCGACCAGCGGCTCGCTCTACATCGTCGATGCCTTTTTGGTCGTCACCTTCGGCGGCGCGGCCAGCCTGCTGGGCACCGTGGTCTCGGCCTTCGGCATTGCGCAGACCCAGTCGATAGCCGAGTTCTTCATGACCGGCTCCATGGCCAAAGTGCTGACCCTGATGACCATCGTGACCATTTTGATGCTGCGCCCCCAGGGCCTGTTTGCCTCCAAGGTACGGCGTTGAAACAAGCGCTCTTTTTCATCGCAACCCCCGACAACCGGAGTTTTTCATGAACAGCATCAAGTTATGGGTAGAACGCAACAGCCTGGGCAGTGTGCTGCTGCTGGCGGTGGTCCTGCTGCTGGTCTTTCCGCTGGCGCTGGACCTGTTCCGCCTGAACCTGGTCGGCAAGTACCTGAGCTACGCTTTCGTCGCGCTGGGGCTGGTGATGCTCTGGGGTTACGGCGGCGTGCTGAGCCTGGGCCAGGGCGTGTTTTTCGGCCTGGGCGGCTACGGCATGGCCATGTTCCTCAAGCTCGAAGCCAGCGACCCGATCACCACCAAGATCCAGTCCACACCCGGCATCCCCGACTTCATGGACTGGAACCAGATCACCGCGCTGCCGATCTGGTGGACACCCTTCCAGTCTTTCCCGCTGACCGTGCTGCTGATCCTGGTGGTGCCGACACTGCTGGCCTTCATCATCGGCTACGCCATGTTCAAGCGGCGTGTGGGCGGCGTCTACTTCGCCATCATCACGCAGGCGGTGGCGCTGATCCTGACCGTGCTGATCATCGGCCAGCAGGGTTACACCGGTGGCGTCAATGGCATGACCGACCTCAAGACCCTGATGGGCTGGGACACCCGCACCGACAGCGCCAAGTACACCCTCTACTTTCTGACCAGCGGCCTGCTGCTGGGCGCCATCGTGCTGTGCGCCTGGATACAGCGCAGCAAGCTCGGCACCCTGCTGCTGGCCATGCGTGACAAGGAAGACCGGGTGCGTTTTTCCGGCTACGACGTCGCCATGTTCCGCATTTTTGCCTTCTGCCTGGCGGCCATGCTGTCGGCCGTCGGCGGCGCCATGTTCACGCTGCAGGTTGGCTTCATGTCGCCCTCGCTGGTCGGCATCGTGCCGTCCATCGAGATGGTGATTTTTGCAGCCGTGGGCGGACGCATGTCGCTGGTCGGCGCGGTTTACGGCGCGCTGCTGGTCAACTTCGGCAAGACCTATTTCTCGGAAAGTTTCCCGGATCTCTGGCTGTTCCTGATGGCTGGCATGTTCCTGGGGGTGGTGCTGGCCTTCCCCGACGGCCTGGCCGGTGTCTACAACAACCGCGTCAAACCCTGGTTGGCTGGCCGTTTCGCCAAACGCAAAAATGCGGCAGCCACGCCACCGTCGCCGCCATCCGCGCCCGCTGCCGGCAACGCATCGCCCAAGCTGCCCGCCGGCCTGAGCGGCCAGCAAACATAAACCGGGAACACAAGCATGAGCAACACTGATTTTGTCCTCTCGGTGGAAGACCTCACCGTGTCCTTCGACGGCTTCAAGGCCATCGACAGCCTGAACCTCTATGTGGACCAGAACGAGCTGCGCGTGATCATCGGCCCCAACGGCGCCGGCAAGACCACGCTGCTGGACCTGATCTGCGGCAAAACCCGCGCCAGTGCCGGCAGCATCAAGTTCAAGAACAGCGAGATGACCAAACTGCCCGAGTACCAGATCGTGCGTTCGGGCATAGGCCGCAAGTTCCAGACGCCCTCGATCTACGAAAACCTCAGTGTGTTCCAGAACCTCGAGGTGTCTTTTCCGCGCGGTCGCGGCGTGTTTGGATCGCTGTTTTTCAAGCGCAGCGACGAGGTAAAAACCCAGGTCCAGTCGGTGGCCGCCGAGATCGGTCTGGAAGCCCAGCTCGATACCGAGGCCGGCCTGCTGTCGCACGGCCAGAAGCAGTGGCTGGAGATCGGCATGCTGCTGATGCAGGACCCTGAGCTCTTGATGCTGGACGAACCGATTGCCGGCATGAGCGTGCGCGAACGCGAGCTCACGGCCGAACTGCTGCAGCGCATCTGCAAGGGCCGCGCCATGATCGTCATCGAGCACGACATGGAGTTCGTCAAGCGCATCGCCGACAAGGTGACCGTCATGCACCAGGGAAAAATCCTGGCTGAAGGATCGATGGAAAAAGTCCAGGCCGATCCGCGCGTGATCGACGTCTACCTCGGCCACTAAGGAGAAGCGCCATGCTCAACGTCACCAATCTCCACGTCAGCTACGGCCAGAGCGAAGCGCTGCACGGCATCAATTTTTCCGCCAAGAAAAACGAAACCGTGGCCATCATGGGCCGCAACGGCATGGGCAAAACCACGCTGTTCAAGTCGCTGATCGGCATCCTGCCGCTGAAGTCAGGAACGATTGAAGTCGACGGCAAGGACATCTCGAAAGACGAGAGTTACCAGCGCGTCGCCAAAGGCGTGGCCTATGTGCCGCAGGGCCGCATGATCTTCCCGACCTTGACGGTGCTGGAGAACATCCAGACCGGCCTCGAGAACGTGCGCCACAAGCAGGTGCCTGAAGAAATCTACGCGCTGTTTCCGGTGCTGTTCGACATGCGCGGCCGCAAGGGCGGCAACCTGTCGGGCGGCCAGCAGCAGCAACTGGCCATCGCCCGTGCGCTGGTGACCAACCCCAAGGTGCTGCTGCTGGACGAGCCGACCGAAGGCATACAGCCGTCCATCATCAAGGACATCGCACGGGCGCTCAACGAGATCCGCAAGATGCGCGAGATCACCATCATCGTGTCCGAACAGGTGCTGAGTTTTGCCATGGACGTGGCAGACCGCCTGTTCGTCATCGAGGGTGGCCAGCTGGTGCACGAGAGCACCCGCGCCGCAACCGACACCGCGCGCATCAAGCAGTTTCTTTCCGTCTGAATTCCCCCTTTCACCACCCCTCCAGGAGCAAGAGCATGACCGATACCCTGATCAAGGTTGACCTGACAAAGTCCCCGACCGAGAACGAAAACATCCACAACCGCTGGCACCCGGACATTCCGATGGCCTGCTGGGTCAACCCGGGCGACGACTTCATCCTCGAGACCTTCGACTGGACCGGTGGTTTCATCAAGAACAATGACAGCGCCGACGATGTGCGCGACATTGACCTGTCGACGGTGCACTACCTGTCCGGCCCGGTCGGCGTCAAGGGCGCCGAGCCCGGCGACCTGCTGGTGGTGGATCTGCTGGACATTGGCGCCAAGCCGGACAGCCTCTGGGGTTTCAACGGCTTCTTCTCCAAGAAAAACGGCGGTGGCTTCCTGACCGAACATTTCCCCGAAGCGCAAAAGTCGATCTGGGACTTCAAGGGCATGTTCACCAGCTCGCGCCACATTCCCGGCGTCAACTTTGCCGGCCTGATCCACCCCGGCCTGATCGGCTGCCTGCCCGACAAGAAGATGCTGGACCTCTGGAACGAACGGGAGCAGCAACTCATAGACACCAACCCCACCGGTGGCCTGGCAAATCCGCCCTCTGCCGGTACTGCCCACATGGGCAAGCTGACCGGCGAAGCCAAGGCCAAGGCCGCTGCCGAGGGTGCACGTACGGTGCCACCGCGCGAACACGGCGGCAACTGCGACATCAAGGACCTGTCGCGCGGCTCCAAGGTGTTTTTCCCGGTGTATGTGGACGGCGCCGGCCTGTCGGTCGGTGACCTGCACTTCAGCCAGGGCGACGGCGAGATCACCTTCTGCGGCGCCATCGAGATGGCCGGCTGGGTGCACATGAAGGTCAGCCTGATCAAGGGCGGCATGGCCAAGTACGGCATCAAGAACCCGATCTTCAAGCCCAGCGTGATCACACCGGCCTACAACGACTACCTGATCTTCGAAGGCATCTCGGTGGACGAGACCGGCAAGCAGTACTACCTCGACGTCAACGTCGCCTACCGCCAGGCCTGCCTGAACGCCATCGAGTACCTCAAGAAGTTCGGTTACTCCGGCGCCCAGGCCTATTCCATCCTCGGCACGGCGCCGGTGCAGGGCCATATCAGCGGTGTGGTCGACGTGCCCAACGCCTGCGCCACCTTGTGGCTGCCGACGCAGATCTTCGACTTCGACATCAACCCGAATGCATCGGGACCGATCAAACACATTGACGGCAAGAT
>JAZKIE010000420.1:0-2273 GCA_040385025.1 Pseudomonadota bacterium
CGCATTTCGCATTGCACCGCAATGCGCTTGATGCCATGAACGCGCAAACCGTGCCCGCCACAACCCACGACACGCCGGACCTGTTTCCGGTGCAGGACACCTGGGTCGGGGCGATGGTGCCTAAACGCTGGGCCAAACGCGCGGTGACGCGCAACGCCATCAAAAGACAGATCTACACCGTGAGCGCTGACTTTTTGCCCTCTTACCCCCAGGCCGCCTGGGTGGTGCGCCTGCGCCGTGATTTTTCCCGCAAGGAATTCATCAGCGCCAGCTCCGAAGCACTCACGCAGGCCGTTCGCAGCGAAGTGCTGGCCCTGATGCAGGCCGGGGCACCCACCGCATGAGCGCCCTGGCCACACTGCGCCGTGCGGCGTCTGCGCTCAGCCGCTTGCCGCAAAAAGGTCTGGTGACCCTGGTCAAGGCGTACCGCTTGTTGCTGAGCCCCTGGCTGGGCTCGTCTTGCCGTTTTGAGCCCACCTGCTCTGCCTACTCCTTGCAGGCGCTGCAGCAGCATGGCGCCGTCAAAGGCAGCTACCTGACGCTTTACCGCCTGGTCCGTTGCCACCCCGGGTGCAACGGTGGCTACGATCCGGTGCCCTCGTCGTCGCCGCAATCACCCACTGGCCGATTTTCCCTTTTCACCCGTCTGGTCACGCCTGTGACTTCGATCTCCTCTAAAAAGAAGCCGTCATGAACGACATACGCCGCACCATTTTGTGGGTGATTTTTGGTTTTTCCATGGTCTTGTTGTGGGACCAATGGCAGATATTCAATGGCAACAAGGCGACGTTTTTCCCGTCGCCCACGCCAGCGGCCAGCAGCCCTGCCCCGGCGAACAAACCCGCTGCCACGGCAAGCGTGCCCACGGGCGCACCCGCCAGCAGCGCCGTGCCGGCGCCGGTGTCTCCTGCTGGCGCGGTCGTGGCCGCGCCAGGCGCCGTGCCCGCCAGCACACCGTCTGCCACCAAGCAGCGCCTGGTCGTGAGCACCGATGTGCTGTCGCTGACCTTTGACACCGAAGGCGGTTCGCTGGTTGGTTCGGCCTTCCCGCGTCTGAAGGATGTGGATGGCAAGGCGGATGGCTTTGTGCTGCTCGATGAAAGCGCGGGGCGCGTTTATGTGGCCCAGTCCGGCCTGATCGCAGGCGCCGGCGGCGGCAGCTTCCCCACCCACAAAACACTGATGACGGCGCTGCCCGGCGAGCGCCAGCTCAAGGACGGCCAGGACAGCCTGGAAGTCAAGTTCGAGTCGGCCGAGGTCGGCGGTATCAAGCTGGTCAAAACCTATACGCTCAAGCGCGGCGCCTATGACATCGCGGTGCGCCACGACATCGTCAATACAGGCGCGGCTCCGGTGTCGCCGCAGCTCTACATGCAGTTGGTGCGCGACGGCAACAAGCTGCCGGGCGAGTCGGCGTTTTATTCGACCTTCACCGGCCCGGCGCTTTATACCGAGGCCAAGAAATACCAGAAAGTCGAATTCAGCGACATCGAGAAGAACAAAGTCGAGGTTGAGAAGCAGGCCAGCA
This sequence comes from Pseudomonadota bacterium, assembly GCA_040385025.1. Classification (GTDB taxonomy): domain Bacteria; phylum Pseudomonadota; class Gammaproteobacteria; order Burkholderiales; family Burkholderiaceae_C; genus Polaromonas. Next base: position 1,529 of record JAZKIE010000420.1, read on the forward strand.
ATGGTTATGTGGCCATGGTCCAGCACTATTTTGCGTCGGCCTGGATCCTGCCTGACGGCCTGCAGCGCGACATCTTTTTGCGCAAGGTGGATACCAACCTGTATGCAGTGGGCATGATCACGCCGCTGCAAGCCGTGGCGCCTGGCGCGACCCAATCCACGACCGCGACGCTGTTTGTCGGTCCGCAGGAAGAAAAACAGCTTGAAGCGATTGCGCCGGGGCTGGAGCTGGTCAAGGACTATGGCTGGCTGACCATCCTGGCAAAACCGCTGTACTGGCTGCTCGACAAACTGCATGGCGTTCTTCACAACTGGGGTTGGGCCATCGTGGCGCTGGTGCTGCTGCTCAAAATTGCGTTCTACTGGCTCAATGCCAAGGCTTACGCCAGCATGGCCAAGATGAAGGCGGTCAACCCGAAGATCATGGAGATGCGCGAGCGCCTGAAGGACAAGCCGCAGGAAATGCAGGTGGCCATGATGAAGATCTACAAGGAAGAAAAGGTCAACCCGATGGGTGGCTGCTTCCCCATCATGATCCAGATCCCGGTGTTCATCGCCCTGTACTGGGTGCTGCTGAGCTCGGTCGAGATGCGCAATGCACCGTGGACCTTGTGGATCAAGGACTTGTCCTCGCCCGATCCTTTCTACATCCTGCCGCTGTTGATGACAGCAACGACCATGCTGCAGACGGCCTTGAACCCGACGCCACCGGACCCGATGCAGGCCAAGCTGATGTGGTTCATGCC
>JAZKIE010000421.1:0-1303 GCA_040385025.1 Pseudomonadota bacterium
CTCGATCATCTCGTGGCGTTCGTCGTCGTAGGCGGTGCTGAATTTCTCCCACCATTCCGCCAGTTCCATCTCGATCTCGCCGGTTTGCGCACGCAGGCGCAAAAAGTCGAAACCGGCGCGAAAACGCGGCTGGTCCAGCAATGAATAAGGCGAGCTGCCGGTGCGTTTTTCAAAACGTGGCTGCATGGTCCAGATTTCGCGCATGTCGGTGCCCAGCTTGCCGCGGCCCGACACATCGCCGATCTTGGCGTTGAAAGCGTCGTCGATGGCATCCTGCAGCGCCGGCATGGTGTGCTCGCCGCGTTTCAGGCGCTGCTCCCAGCCCTGGCGCACATCGGCCCAGAGCACGCAGGACAGCAGAAAACTGGGCGCCACCGGTTTGCCTTCACCGACGCGGCGGTCGGTGTCGAGCAGGGCGAGTTGCAAAAACGGCTCTTCCGCCGTGTCCACCACCACGTCCAGCAGCGGGTAGATGCCGGTGTTCAGGCCCAAAAATTTCAGTTGCGCGATGCTGGCCAGCGAGTGGCCGGTCTGCAGCAGCTTGAGCATTTCGTCGAACAGGCGCGACTGCGGCACATCGGCCAGCAAGCCCTTCATGGACTTCAGCGGCGCCATGGTCTTGTCTTCAAACTTGAAGCCCAGCGCGCTGAGCTTGGCCGAGAAGCGCACGGCGCGGATGATGCGCACCGGGTCTTCGCGGTAACGCGTGGCCGGGTCGCCGATCATGCGGATGATTTTTTTCTTGGCGTCGCGGATGCCGTGGTGGTAGTCGACCACGATCTGCGTTTCCGGGTCGTAATACATGGCGTTGATGGTGAAGTCGCGCCGCGCGGCGTCTTCTTCCATCGGACCCCAGACGTTGTCGCGCAACACCCGGCCGGAAGCGTCCACCGCGTGTTTCATGCCGGCGAGTTCGCTTTTGCTGGTGCGTTCGTTGCCGCCGACCTGCTCGGCCAGGCTGCTGTCCAGGTGCGCGCGGAAGGTCGAGACCTCGATCACCTCGTGCTCGCGGCCGCGGCCGTAGATCACATGCACGATGCGAAAACGCCGGCCGATGATGAAGGCGCGGCGAAACAGGCTCTTGACCTGCTCGGGCGTGGCATCGGTGGCCACGTCGAAATCTTTCGGGCGCAGACCAACCAGCAGGTCGCGCACCGCGCCGCCAACGATGTAGGCCTCGTAACCCGCGTCCTGAAGGGTGCGCACCACGTCCATGGCGCGGTCATCAACCAGCTTGGGATCAATCGCATGGTCCTGGGGGCCGACTTCGCGGCGTTCGCCGAAAACTGATTTTTTGCTGCGG
>JAZKIE010000421.1:1403-2609 GCA_040385025.1 Pseudomonadota bacterium
GCCGAATCCTTGATGCCTTTTTGGACGATTTCCCGCATGAAACGGGCGTGAGCAGCTATTGAATTGGTAGCGCCTTGCTCCCGGATCGCCTGCGTGGCAAACCCCACGTAATCATGGATGTCGAGGGTGCCCGCCTGGTACTGCGCGAAAAACTCGGCGTTGCGGCGTTTGAATTCATGGTCGTCGCACCAGCCCAATGCAATCGTGAACTCGCCCCATTCGTAGTCGGAGTCAAAAGGAATCAGCGTGTGGTCGAGGTCAAACAATGCCAGTTTCAAAGTCAAAGGTTCTCCAGCATCGATTTAATCAGGGGAATGGTAATGGCGCGCTGGGTTTGCAGCGCATACCCGTCGAGCTGGTTCAGCAGCTCCATCAGGTTGCCGAGGTCGCGCGAGAAGCGGCTCAGGATGAAATCCATGGCTTCGTCGCTCAGGAACACGCCGCGGGCGTCGGCCTCCTGGCGCAGCACCGAGCGACGGTCAGTTTCGGTCAGGGCCTGCAGGGCGAACACATGGCCCCAGCCCAGGCGCGTGCGCAGGTCTTCGCGCAGCGACAAGTCAGCGGGCGGCGAGGCGCCGGCCGCCAGCACCCAGCGCGGATGGCCGTCCGGGGCATTGAGGGCATTGACAAACCAGTTGAAGGCGGCCTGCTGCTGCACCGCGGTGTAGAGATGGCAGTCGTCGAGGATGACAGCGGCCCAGCTTTCGCTGAATTCCGGCGGTTCCAGCATCGTCGCGTCCATCCAGCCCACAGACGCGCCCTGCTCGCGCAGCGCCTCGCTGACGGCCTTGAGCAAATGGGTTTTGCCGCTGCCGGACTCGCCCCAAAGGTAGGTTGGCACCGGTGAGCGCAGGCTGTTGCCGGTCCACAGTTCCAGGTGTTTGAGCGCCGCCTCGTTCGGGCCGGCAAAAAAATTGGCCAGCGAGGGTGGCGAGGCCAGCCCGATGTCCAGCGCGATCTGCTTCATGGATGCCACACCCCGCCTGCCCGCGGCCAGGCCCGGCAGCAAACAGCGCTGCGTTCGGAGGTGGAAGAAAATTGCATACAGCCTGGCTGGGGTGAACCCTTAGAATCTTGGGATCGATTCTATCGGGCTTGGTGCCCGTCCGAAGCCGTTTACCCACCAAGCCGCATGACCACCTCCTCTTCCTCCCCCCTGAGCTACAAAGACGCCGGCGTTGACATTGACGCCGGTGACGCCCTGGT
>JAZKIE010000422.1:0-1749 GCA_040385025.1 Pseudomonadota bacterium
TACTTCATCAACGCGATCAGCGTGGTGTGCTTGAGCACGTCGGCGTGGTTGCCGGCATGGAAGGCGTGGCGATAACTAAACATGGGCCTATGTTAACGGCCGCCACCGCTTTGGCCTTGCGCTGGCGCGCGGCAGCACGACGGACGGTCGTGTTTTGCAGCCTGCACCACCTTCATGACGCGTGTTGGCGCCGGGCCGACCGCTTGTCTTGACGCCGGCCTAGCCCCCATGCCTAATTGGCTGCAAAAGTTTCTATTTGTCTTTGCACATGACTGCCTTGCCGTCCGGCACGCCTGTTTCCCTGATCGCCCATACGGATGCCCTGGCGCCGGGGACGCGGCTGGCCGAGTTTGAACTGCGGGGCGCGCTGGGCGCCGGCGGTTTCGGCATGGTTTACCAGGCCTTCGACCACTCGCTGCAGCGGCCGGTGGCCATCAAGGAATACCTGCCGGCCGCGCTGGCCGGACGCGGGCAGGACGGCGCGGTCATCGTGCGGGATCCGGCGGACCAGCCGGCTTTTGCGGCCGGGCTGCAGTCTTTTGTCGCGGAAGCCCGTCTGCTGGCGCAGTTTGATCATCCGTCGCTGGTCAAGGTGTTCCGTTACTGGGAGGGCAACCAGACCGCCTACATGGTGATGCCGCTGTACCGCGGCATGACGCTGCAGGCGGCGCGCACCCAGATGCGCAGCCCGCCGACCGAGGCCTGGCTGCGCAAGGTGCTGTGGGCGGTGCTGGGCGCGCTCAAGACCCTGCACCACGGCAGCGCCGTGCACCGCGATGTGTCGCCCGACAATATTTTTCTCCAGGACAACGGTCCGCCGGTGCTGCTGGACCTGGGCGCCGCGCGCCACGCCATAGGCGGCAAGACGCAGGACCTGACCGACGCCTTCAAGCTCAGTTATGCGCCGCTGGAGCAGCACGCCGGCGTCCCCGAGATGCGCCAGGGGCCGTGGACCGACCTCTATGCGCTGGCGGCGGTGGTGCACGGGCTGCTGTGCAACAAGCCGCCGCTGCCCGCCACCTTTCGCGCGGTGCGCGACCGCCTGCCACCGTTTGCGCGTGTGGCGCGCACGGTGCAGGAGCAATTTGGCCTGGCCTACAGCCCGGCGTTTGTGCAAGCCATGGGCCAGGCACTGGCGATCGAGCCGAAAGCCCGGCCGCAAACCGTGGCCGCCATGGTGCAGGCCATGGGGCTGGAAACACCCAACGGCATGTCGCGCTTCGACTGGCGTGCCGAACTGGGTGCGATCTGGGTGCCGCCGTGTCTGGCTGTGCCGCAGCAGGTGATGCCGAGGGCGCCCGAGCCCCTGAAACCGCCCGCTCCGACCAATGAGCCGACGCAGCCCCTGCTTGCATCGGCCCGCCGGCGCGATGCGGCACGGGCCAGGGTGCGGGCTGCATCGGCACCGGTTCAGCGGCCGATGCGTTGGCGCGTTGGCGCGTCCGTGGCCGCCGTGCTGCTGGCTGCTGTGTCGGCAGCCGTGTTTCTGGGCCGGAGCGGGGCACCTGCGTTGCAAGGCGTGGTTGCTGTCGCGCCCGCGCCCGCGCCGGCGCCGGCTGCCGCGCTGCAGGCGCAAGCGCCGGTGCTGCTGTCAACGGCGCAGCCGGTGTCGACCGCGAGGGCAGGCGCGCCCGCTGCCGCGGGCCAGAACGATGCGGCGCCTCCGGTGCCCCCGGTGCCGCTCAAGCGTGTTATCCGCAGGAAGGAAGCCCAGGCGGAGCTGGCCCCACCCGCCCCGCCGCCGGTGGC
>JAZKIE010000423.1:0-1840 GCA_040385025.1 Pseudomonadota bacterium
GGTCGGCGCCAGCATCGGCCTGATGTTTGCGCTGTCGCTGGTGCTGGCGCCGCTGTTGACCGCGCAGATCGGGCTGGCAGGCCTGTTTGGCTTGACCGGCGCACTGGCACTCGCAGGGATCGCGGTGGTGGTCTGGTGGGTGCCGCCCGAGCCGGCGCAGCATGTGAGCCGGCCGCGCGGCAGCCTGGCGGAGGTGTTGAAACACCCGGCCCTGTTGCGGCTGGATGTCGGCGTTTTCATCTTGCATGCGGTGCAACTGGCCATGTGGGTCGCGATCCCCGCCTTGCTGGTGCAGGCCGGGCTGGCCAGCAGCAGCCACTGGCAGGTTTACTTGCCGGCGGTGCTGGCCTCGTTTCTGGTCATGGGCTTCACGCTGTTTCCGATGGAAAAACGCGGCTACCTGCGTGGTGTCTTCCTCGCAGCGGTGGGTCTGATCGCGCTGGTGCAGTTCGGGTTGATGGCTGCGTCCGTTCAGGGCGCGCCCTCGCTGGCCGGTCTCGGCCTGCTGCTGTTCCTGTTTTTCTGCGGCTTCAACATTCTCGAAGCCTGCCAGCCCAGCCTGGCCTCGCGCGTGGCGCCGGCGCATTCACGCGGCGCGGCGCTGGGCGTCTACAACACGCTTCAGTCGCTGGGCTTTTTTGCCGGTGGCGCGCTGGGCGGCTGGCTGGCCAAGACGGCCGGCCCGCAGGCGCTGTTTGCGGCCTGCGGCGGCCTCATGCTGCTGTGGCTGCTGGTGGCCTGGCCCATGAAAGCACCGGGAAGGCATGCCGTGCCTGCTGTGGCTGACCCGGCTGGCGGTCCGGCGGTGCAGGCAGTTAAACTGTGAAAAATTAGGAGAACACGCCATGGCATCCGTCAACAAAGTCATCCTCGTCGGCAACCTGGGCCGCGACCCCGAAGTGCGCTACATGCCCAGCGGCGACGCCGTGGCCAACATCGCGCTGGCCACCAGCAGCAAGTACAAGAACAAGGCCGGTGAAATGGTCGAAGAGACCGAATGGCACCGCATCAGCTTTTTCGGCCGCCAGGCCGAAATCGTTGGTGAATACCTCAAGAAGGGCCGCTCGGTCTATATCGAAGGCCGCCTGAAAACCCGCAAGTACACCGACAAGGACGGCGTCGAAAAATACGCCACCGACATCATTGCCAGCGAAATGCAGATGCTCGGCAGCCGCGAAGGCATGGGCGGCCCCGGTGGCAACGACGGCGGTGATGAGGGCGGCGAGCGCTCCTATTCCCGGCCGCCAGCCGCGCCGCGTCCTCCGGCGGCCTCGGCCCCGCGCCCACCGGCGCCGACCAAGGCTGCCAGCGGCTTCGACGACATGGACGACGACATTCCGTTCTGACCCCCGTCTCCGCTTGCTTCTGCCCGGCCTGCGCCCCGCGTTCGCCGGGCAGATGCATTTTAAGGAAGCGCTGAATAAGTTCTGGCGGATGTGCGGCAGCCGGATCGGGATGGGATGCAAGGCGGATTTCGCAGTCAATAGCTGGCTATTGGCAAGAAAGTCAACGTAGCAGACCGCCCGAGTCCGGATGATCGCGCGCCGCAGGGGACTTGTTCAGCGCTTCCTCAAACAACACTTTTTGTCGCCCGCCGCCGTGAGGCCGTGTAGGCGCCGGCCTTGTTCTGGCGCGCGGACCCCTTTTGCGGCGCGTTGTTGGCTAGGATGAAACTCCTGCCAACCCACGACCCGAGAAGCCACCATGCGCCCCAAACACGACCCCACGCCACCTTTCCTGCGGTCCCGGCGCCTGCCCGTCTGGCTAGGCGCGGCCCTGCTCGCCGCCGCAAGCCTGGCGCCGGCGCATGCCAACACCGACCCTCTCAGCGATTTGCTGA
>JAZKIE010000424.1:0-4361 GCA_040385025.1 Pseudomonadota bacterium
GTCTTGATGTTGTGCACATGCGCATGCTGGCCGGCCTGGATGTCGGCCACGACCTTGCCCATGTCGATGCCGTACTTCCAGACGGTGTCGCCAGTGGCCATGTCTTTCAGCGCCACCTTGTGGCCGATCGGGATGTCCTGCTGCGCTTTGACATTGATCATGCGGTCTTCGTCCATGATCCAGCCGGTCATCTCCATGCCCGACTTCACACCTTCCACCACCACGACCGCCACGGTGTCCTTGGCGTCATGCAATACAAAATGAATCATTGGTTTTTCCAGGAGTCTGAAGTTGAATCGAAGCGCCAGTCTAGGCGCAGGGGGAAGCTTGTCAATCAACTCATATAAATGACTTGTACGGCGCCACCTTGCGATGTTCCAATAGGGCGGTGCAGGTCAAAAACAAAACGGTCCCATTGAAAACGTCCCTGGCGAACGATTCACTGCCGCTGTACCGCCAGGTCAAGCGCGAGTTGCAGAAAATCATCGAGGACGGCCATTACGGCACGGGAAAACCCCTGCCCAGCGAAGCCACGCTGGCGCTCGCCCTGCAGGTCAGCATAGGGACCCTGCGCCATGCGGTCGATGAGCTGGTGCACGAACATGTGCTGGTGCGGCGCCAGGGCAAGGGCACCTTTGTGGCGCCGCACAATCGCGCGCGCTTCATGTTCCAGTTTTTCCATGTCGAGCCGCGCTGGGACCCGGAAGATGACACCCCGCGCGAGCAGGCCTTCCCCGATATCGATTGCATTGCGTTTGCGCGTGACAAGGCCGACGAGGCCGAGGCGCGGGCCCTGCGCATCAAACCCGGCGAAGCCGTGTTCAGGATAGAAAACAAGCTGTCGCTGCGCGGTCGCGTGGTGCTGCATGACCGCCTGGCCCTGTCTGCGGCGATGTTTCGCCACCTCACCGAAAAACGCTTCTCCGAGCGACCCGGCACGATTTACGCGCTGTTTCAGACCGATTTCGGCATCACCGTGCTGCGCGCGCAGGAGCGCGCCCGCGCCGTTGCGGCGGGCAGGGCAGTGGCACGCGTACTCGGTGTGACGGCCGGTGCGCCGGTGATGGAAGTGCACCGGCTGGCACTGACCTTTGGCGACAAGCCGGTCGAATACCGCGTCTCAACCATCAACACGCAGGCGCACGACTACGTCAGCATGTTGTCGAAGACGCCATGAGCCGGGGTTCCGCCCTGCGAGAACTGCCGCGCCGCTGGCGCGCGCAACTGGGCCAACATTTTCCTGGCGTGCTGGTGTGTGGGGTGATTGCGCTGGCGGCCACCTTTGTCGCCGAGCATTACGGCGGCCCGCAACTGCTGTATGCGCTGCTGATCGGCCTCGCGTTTCATTTTCTCAATGGCGATGCGCGCGTGGTCACGGGCATCAACTTCTGCGGCCGCACCGTGCTGCGCGTGGGCGTGGCCCTGCTGGGCGCGCGCATCACCTTTGCGCAGGTGGCCGAGCTGGGCCCGAAGACGGCGCTGTTGATGGTGCTGGCGGTGCTGCTGACGATGGTGTTCGGCCTGCTGCTGGCGCGCTGGTTCGGCTGCGCGCGCGATGAGGGTGTGCTGACCGGCAGTGCTGTCGCCATCTGCGGCGCATCGGCGGCGCTGGCGGTGTCCTCGGTGTTGCCGCAGACCCGCGAGAACGAGCGTTTCACTTTGCTGGCGGTAGTTGGCGTGACTGTGCTGTCCACCATGGCCATGGTGATTTACCCCTTCAGTCTGAACGCCATCGGTTTGAGTCCGGCGCAGGCCGGCATCGTGCTGGGCGGCTCCATCCATGATGTGGCCCAGGTGGTGGCTGCCGGCATGATGCTGGGCCCGCAGGCCGGTGATACCGCCACGCTGGTCAAACTGTTTCGCGTGATGTTGCTGATGCCGGTGGTACTGGTGATCGCCGTGCTTTACCGCAAGCATCCCGGTGTCAAAACGCCGGACACCGAGGTGCCGCTGATCCCCGGCTTTTTGCTGGCCTTCATCGTGCTGGTGATGCTGGCCAGCGTGGGCACCATCACACCCGAGATGGCCAGTGTCGCTGGCGATGCATCACGCTGGATGCTGGTCACCGCGATTGCCGCCGCCGGTGTCAAGACCAGCTTTGAAGACTTGCTCAAACTCGGCTGGAAACCAGTGGCCTTGCTGCTGGGCGAGACGGTGTTTATCGTGGCTTTTGTGGTAGCCGGTGTGTTGCTGCTGGGCTTGGGCGCGGCCTAGGCCAGCAGGGCCTGCGAAAACTCGCGTGCGTTGAAGGTTTCGAGGTCTTCAAGCTTTTCGCCGACGCCAATGAAATACACAGGCACCGGCCGCAGCGCCGGCGACGTTTTCTGGCGTTCGCGCGCCCACAGCGCAATCGCTGCCAGCACGCCGCCCTTGGCCGTGCCGTCGAGCTTGGTCACGATCAGGCCGGTCAGTTGCAGGATGTCGTCAAAGGCCTTGACCTGACTCAGCGCGTTCTGGCCGGTGTTGCCGTCAATGACCAGAATGATCTCGTGCGGTGCTGTGCCGTCGGCTTTGCTGACCACGCGTTTGATCTTGCGCAGCTCTTCCATCAGGTGTAATTGCGTCGGCAGCCGGCCTGCCGTGTCGACCAGCACCACGTCCTTGCCGCGCGCCTTGCCGGCGCTGATCGCGTCAAAACTCACGGCCGCCGGGTCGCCACCTTCCTGGCTGACGATCTCGACCAGGTTGCGGTCGGCCCAGACCTCCAGTTGCTCGCGCGCCGCCGCGCGAAAGGTGTCGGCCGCTGCCAGCAGCACCGATGCGCCTTCGTTGGCCAGGTGCCGCGTGAGTTTGCCAATGGAGGTGGTTTTGCCCGCGCCATTGACACCGGCGACCATGATCACCGTGGGCTTGAATTCGCCGATCACCAGCGCCTGCTCCAGCGGTTTGAGCAACTGGGTGAGGGCATCGGTCAATATGTTCTTGACGGCGACCGGGTGTGTCACGCCGCTGTCCTTGACGCGGCGCCTGACCTCGTCGAGCAGGTAGCTGGTGGCGCCCGTGCCCGTGTCGGCCATCAACAGGGCAGATTCCAGGTCCTCGTACAGCGCCTCGTCAATCCGGGTGCCGGTGAACACGCCCGAGATGCTGGCGCCGGTTTTGTTCAGGCCCGACCGGAGTTTGCTGACCCAGTGCTCGCGCACGGCCGGCGCGGCGCCGGGCAGCGGGATGTCAATCGGCGTGACCAGCGCACTGCCTATCAGTCCGCCGCCCGCGCTGGCTGTGGCAGCGCCCGGCAGGGCGTCAGGCGGGAGGGATGGTGAGGGCGCTACCGGTGCGGCAGCGGGTGCATCAACAGGTTTTTTTTTCTTGAAGAAACTGAACATTGGCTGGGCTTTGGAGTCACACTATTCTATGAAACACAGGGGACAGCACTTCATGGGGTTATTTATCCGATCTTCCGCGTCAGCGCGCAGCGCTGGTTTCCCGCTGCTCTTGTGCCTTTTTCTTCTCCCTTTGATGGCCCCTGCCGCCCGGTCGCAGACAGCCGTGGTAGCGCCGGTCACGCAGTTCCAGCTGGCCAACGGCCTGACCGTGATTGTCAAGACCGACAGGCGCGCGCCGACCGTGGCCCACATGCTCTGGGTACGGGTCGGCTCCATGGACGAGGTCGATGGCAGCACGGGTGTGGCGCATGTGCTGGAGCACATGATGTTCAAGGGCACACCCAGTCTCAAGCCCGGCGAGTTCTCGCGCCGTGTGGCGGCCTTGGGAGGCCGTGACAACGCTTTTACCTCGCGCGACGCCACCGGCTACCACCAGCAGATTCCCTCGGACAAGCTCGAAGACGTGATGCGCCTGGAAGCCGACCGCTTTGCGCGCAACCAGTGGGTCGATGACGAGTTCAAACGCGAGCTCGAAGTGGTCAAGGAAGAGCGCCGCCTGCGCACCGAAGATTCGCCGCGCGCACTGATGTACGAGACTGCCAATGCCATCACTTTTCTGGCCTCGCCCTACCGGCGGCCCGTGGTGGGCTGGATGAGTGACCTGGACGCGATGACGCCCGATGATGCCCGCGCCTTCTACCGGCGCTGGTATGTGCCTGCCAACGCGGCGGTGGTGGTGGCCGGCGATGTGGATGTGGCCCAGGTGCGCCGGCTCGCCGAAAAATATTACGGAGGCATTGCGGCCAGCGCTGTGCCCGCGCGCAAGCCGCGCGTGGAGCCGCCGCAGACCGGCCTGCGCCGGCTGGACTTCAAGGCCACCGCCAGTCAGGCTTATGTGAGCCTGTCCTTCAAGGTGCCCGGCCTGCGTGCGGCCGATGCGGCGCAAGGCAGCGACAATTTCAACCGCGACGCGCTGGCCCTGACGGTGTTGTCGGCGGTACTCGACGGCTACAGCGGTGCGCGCCTGGCGCGCGC
>JAZKIE010000425.1:0-2144 GCA_040385025.1 Pseudomonadota bacterium
CTCTTCATGGGCATAGGCATTGACCTGCACGGTGTGCGGCGCACCGTGCTGACCGCCTTTCCCATCGCGATTGCCGGCTCGGCGGTGTCGGCCCTGGCCGGCAGCTACGGCATGCTGGTGGCCGGCCAGGTGCTGATCGGCATCGGCTGTGCGCCCGCCTTCCTGGTTTGCACGGTCTTCATCGCGCGCAACATGCCGGCCGACCGTTTCGCCGCGATCTCGGGCATCACGCTGGGCCTGGGCGGCATCGGCATGTTGCTGACCGGCACACCGCTGGCCTGGCTGATCGAGGCCTCGTCCTGGCGCATGGGCTTCTGGGTGCTGGGCGGCCTCGCGGGGCTGGCCTGGCTGCTGATCTGGGCGCTGGTGCATGAGCCGGTGCAGGCCGCCCACAACACGCACCCGAAAGAGTCGGTGCGCCAGGCACTGGCCGGTTTCGCCGCGCTGTTTACCCTGCCGCACACGCTGGGCATCATGCTGCTGGCCTGCGTTGGGTATGCCTCTTTCATCGCGCTGCGCGGCCTGTGGCTGGGGCCGCTGCTGATGGAGCGGCACGGCTTTTCGCTGGTGCAAAGCGGCAACGTCGCGCTGGTGATGTCGCTGGCCTCGCTGTTCGGCCCGCCCCTGTTCGGCCGGTTTGACCCCGGCCCGAAATACCGCCGCCGCTGGATCACCGGCTTCACGCTGTTGCTGGCCGCGCTGTTTGCGGCCTTTGCCATGACGCACAACACCGTGATCGACGTGATTGGCCCGGTCGTGATTGGCGTGCTCTCGGGCTTCATGGTGCTGCAGTACGCCGATGTGCGCTCGGCCTACCCGGCGGCCATGACCGGCCGCGCGATGGCGGTCTTCACCATGGCGATCTTTTTAGGCGTGGCGGCGATGCAGTGGTTCACCGGCCTGGTCGCATCGCTGGCTTCAAGCTATGGCGCCGAGCCCTACACCGCGGTGCTGGCGGCGATTGCGCTGCTACTGGCACTGGGCGCGCTGGCGTTTACCGCACTGCCCGCGCCGCCCAGGGCTCAGGCCTGAGCAGGCGTGAACAAGGCCTGCACCATGCCGCGCAGCCACAGGCTGGCCGGGTCCTTGTGCAGGCGCCGGTGCCAGAACTGGTGCACAGCGATGACCGGTGACTTGATCGGCGTATCCACGATACGGATGGTGCCGTAACGGCAGCAGACATCGGCCAGGTCGCGCGGCACGGTGGCGATCAGGTCCGAGTTTTCGATCACCGGCAACAGGCTCATGAAGTGCGAGAGTTCCACCAGCACGCGCCGCTTGAGCCCGCGTTGGCTGAAAAACTGCTCGAACACATGCTCGCGCCCATCCGGCCGCACCACCGCGTGTGACAAGGCCATGTAGTCCTTGAGGCTCAGGCGCTTGCCGACGGTCGGGTGATCTTTGCGGACGATACACACGTGGGCGCTGCCAAACAGTTTTTGCTGGAAGAATCCGGCCTTCTGCAGGTCCGGGAAATAGCCAATCGCCAGGTCCGCGACACCTGCCTCCAGCGCTTCCGCAGCGGCCGGCCGTGACCTGGCCAGGGTGCGCAGCTGCGCAGCAGGCGCCTGCTGCGACATGCATTGCAGCAGCCGCGGTACAAAGTTCACCTCGCCGATGTCCGGGGTGATGACGGTGAAGGTCCGCTCCGTGCGGGCCGGATCAAACCCCGAACGCTGCAGGATGTCGCCCTTGATGGTGTTTATCACACGGCGCACCGACACCGCCAGTTCCTCCGCGCGCGGCGTCGGTTTCATCTCCATGCCGGTCTTGACAAACAGCGGGTCGTCAAACCAGCCCCGCAGCCGCGCCACCGCCGCACTCATGGCCGGCTGGCTCAGGCCGATGGCTTCGCCGGCGCGTGTCACGCTGCGGTGTTCGACCATGGCGTCGAACACCACCAGCAGGTTCAGGTCCAGCGCCCTTATGTCCATTGTGTATCCATGGCATGGATTGTACGTATCCAGCGTATTGACTAGCTGGATGCTTACGCGGTCTCTAAACTTGCCCTCGCGCCGCTCGAAGCGCAGCCATTTCGACAGGAGACAAGACATGAGTGCATTGACACTGGCGCAAGCCAACACCATCGCCAACGCCGCGCTGGAAGCCTCCCGCGTGGCCGGCTACAAGCCGATGGCCGTGGT
>JAZKIE010000426.1:0-1618 GCA_040385025.1 Pseudomonadota bacterium
TTGCAGGCCGAGTGTGACTGGCTCAAGGCCGAGGTCTATGCCAACCGGCCTGCACATGTCCAGGTCGAAGAACTCGATGCCGGGGTACGCTACTCGACGCGCCCCGGCAAGCGTAGTTCCCGCGCGCTTTAACCCGGCGTTTGAACCGGGGTGGGGACCGCGCTGCGCTGCCAGGTGATGCAGCGGTTGTTGGCCGGCATGGCACGGTCGTCGAGCAGCACCAGCCCCGCGCCTGCCGCCAGTGTGTTCACTTTTTCAAAATCACGCAGCCCGCTGGCCGGGTTGCCGGCACGCAGCGAGGTATCAAAACGCGCGTTGCTGTCGCTGGTGAATTGCCCGCCGTAGTTGAAGGGTCCATACACGGTGAGCAGCCCGCCTGCCGGCATGCGCCGCCCCAGTTCGGCAAAAAGCTGCTGAACTTCGGGCCAGCCCATGATGTGCAGGGTGTTGGCACTGAAGACCGCATCAAATGCAATATCAGGCCAGGCGTGCCGCATGTCCACCTCGACGGGCGCTGGTGTGTTGGGCAGGCCAGCCTCGTCCAGCCAGAGTGTGATGCCGGCCAGGTTGGCGGCGACGTCCGAAGCCTGCCAGCGCAGCCAGGGCAGGGCGGCTGCAAAGTACGCGGCATGCTGGCCAGTGCCGCTGCCTATCTCCAGCACCTGGCGACGGTCGGCGAAACAGGTGCGCAGCACCTCCAGAATTGGCTCGCGATTTCTGTCAGTGGCGGGGGCGTGCGGTTTGTCCATAAGCGATTGTCGGGGAACTTGGCGATGGCGGCCGGGGTCTCTGCAAGAGGCGAGGGAGCCATGTATAAACAAGACAGGCATCCAGGGCAATTTCCTGATCGCGCCGGCCACCCAACAAGGACGACATTGAGATGAAAACCTTCCAAACTCTGCTCCTGACCTGTGCCGCACTCTGGCTGGGCGGCTGTTCCGTGTTTCCCATCGGTTCGGTCAAGCCCGGCATGTCGCGTGAAGAAGTGGTGGCCACCATGGGCCCGCCCGGCGCTGTGCTTGACCTGCGGCCGGGCACACGCTTGCAGTACTCCGGTCAGCCGGGCGGGCAGTTCGCCTTCATGGTGGACCTTGATGCCGCTGGCCGCGTGGGCAGTGTGCGGCAGGTGCTGACCGAAAAGGATTTTGAACGCATCACACCCGGCAAGTGGACCGAGGCCGATGTGCTGCGTGAATTTGGCCGGCCGGCGCTGATCGGGCGCGTGGCATCGTGGAAGGGTGACATCCTGACCTACCGCTGGTACGGCATGCAGGACATGTTTTACTGGGTTTACCTCGATGAGGGCCGCGTGGTGCAAAAGGCCCACGCCGGCGTCGAAGAACGGCCCAGCATGGTGGTTGACACGCCTTGATGCGCCGCGCCTTCAGGCCTTCTTGAGCGCCAGCGCCGCTTCGTAGAGCTCATTGCGCGGCGCGCCGGTGATGTCGGCCGCCAGCTTGACGGCGGTCTTGAGCGGCAACTCCGCCAGCAGCAGTTGCAGCACCCGGTGGCCGTCGTCGGCAGCCTCTGGCTTGTCTGCCGGATGCAGCACCAGCGCGAACTCGCCGCGGGTGCGCTGGCTGCCCGCCGCCAGCCAGGCGCTGAAGTCTTGTGCCGC
>JAZKIE010000426.1:1718-6082 GCA_040385025.1 Pseudomonadota bacterium
ACGCTCAGGGCGGCCGTCACACTGCTGGCGCCCGGCAGCGGCAAGATCGCCAGCCCGGCCGCCCGCACGGCCGCCACCAGCCGTGCGCCGGGGTCGCTGACGGCGGGCGTGCCGGCGTCGCTGACATAGGCCACACGTTCACCGCGCTGCAGGCGTTCGATCACGCCGCCGGCGGCCTGCGCTTCGTTGTGCTCATGCACGGGCAGCAGCGGCTTGTCGATGCCGTACTGGCGCAGCATGGTTTGTGTATGGCGCGTGTCTTCACAGGCGATGGCGTGCACCAGTTGCAGCACATGCAGGGCGCGCAGGCTGATGTCCGACAGGTTGCCGATGGGCGTGGCGACCACATACAGCGCAGCTTCGGGATAATGCTGCATGCCCGCTGCGGCACGCGCGGCAGCCAGGGCCAGGTCGAAGGAAGCGTTCAAGATGTGGTTTTCCCGGAAACAGGTTGCAAAAACGCCCGTTGGTGGCGGCGCCAGCGCGGCCGGGGCGGAAAATCAGCCCGGCCAGATTACCACCAAGCGGCTCGGTGACGCCGCCGAATCACTGGCACGGGCCCATCTGACGCGTGCCGGTTTGAAGCTGGTGGAGGCCAATTATCGAACGCCTGGCCGCGGCGGCGGCGAGGTGGACCTGATCATGCGCACGTCCGACGGCACGCTGGTGTTTGTCGAAGTGCGCCAGCGCATAAGCAGCTCGCACGGCGGCGCCGGTGCCAGCATAGGCGCCACCAAGCGCAGGCGCATCATTTTTGCCGCGCGCCACTACCTGATGCGTTTTGCCAGCTCGCCGCCTTGCCGCTTCGACGTGGTGCTGGTCCAGGGGCGGACGGATGCGTCTGAAGCCCCGTCGATTGAATGGCTGCGCGGCGCTTTCGACGCCGATTGAGGCCGGCAGCGCTTGTCATAGGCGCAGACGCCCCCATTTTGTAACCATGCATTGCGCTGAGCGGTCTGTGGGCCGTTCGCGTGATTTTCCAAATGTCCGACCCGGTATCATTGCCCCATGCTTGAACAACGCATTGAACAGCACTTCATCGACAGCGCCGACCTGAAATACCAGGCCGCACAAATCCTCTCCAAACCCATCGCTGCAGCGGTGCAGGCCATTCTGGCCAGCGTCACCAGTGGTGGCAAGGTGCTGGCCTGTGGCAATGGCGGCTCGGCAGCCGACGCCCAGCATTTCGCGGCCGAGTTTGTCGGTCGGTTTGAGCGCGAGCGGCCTGAACTCGGCGCGATTGCGCTGACCACCGACAGCTCCATCCTCACGGCGATCGCCAACGACTACGATTTCAGCGTGATCTTTTCAAAGCAGGTGCGCGCGCTCGGCGGAGCCGGCGACGTGCTGCTGGCGCTGAGCACCAGTGGCAATTCGGCCAATGTGCTGGCGGCGATTGAAGCCGCGCACGAACGTGAGATGACCGTGGTGGCGCTGACCGGCAAAGGCGGCGGAAAGATGACTTCGGCGCTGCGCGAAACCGATGTGCATATCTGCGTGCCGCATGACCGCACGGCGCGTATTCAGGAAGTTCATCTGCTGGCCCTTCACTGCATTTGTGACGGCGTGGATGCCCAATTACTTGGTGACCAGGAAAGTCCTTGATGAAATCAACGCCCCCCACAAAGCCCTTCAAGCGCCTGCTTCTGACGGCCTGCGCCGTTGCTGTTATTGGCAGCTCCCTGACCGCCTGCTTCCCGCTGCTGATTGGTGGCGCGGCCGGTGGCGCACTGGTGGCGATGGACCGCCGCACCTCGGGCGCGCAACTGGAGGATGAAGGCATTGAATTGCGTGCGATGGCCCGTTTGCGCGACAACATCGGCAGCCGCGCGCGCGTCAGCGTGACCAGCTACAACCGCCAGGTGCTGCTCACCGGCGAGGTGCTCAACGAGAACGACAAGAAACTGGTCGAGCAGGTGGTTTCCCGCGTCGAGAATGTCAACGGCGTGGTCAATGAGCTTGGCGTCATCGACAGCCCGTCGCTGGTGCAGCGTTCTTCCGACGTGCTGATCACCGGCCAGGTCAAGGCCTTGCTGATCGACGCCAAGGACCTCTATGCCAGCGCCTTCAAGGTGGTGACCGAGCGCGGCACGGTGTACCTGATGGGGCGCGTGACCCAGCGCGAGGCCGACCGTGCCACCGAGATCGCACGCGGCGCCCGTGGCGTGCAGAAGGTGGTGCGTATTTTTGAGGTCATCAGCGAAGAGGAAATGCAGCGCCTGCTGCCGCCGACGGCCAGGCCGGCACCTGCGCCGCGCTCCTGAGCGACTGACCACAAAAAAGCCGGCTGCAAGCCGGCTTTTCTTTGGTCGAGACCGCTTACTTGAGTCTTTTTATCAAACTGGACGTGTCCCAACGCTGGCCGCCCAGGGCCTGCACATCGGCATAAAACTGGTCCACCAGCGCGGTCACCGGCAGCCGGGCGCCGTTGCTTTTGGCTTCGTCCAGCACCAGGCCCAGGTCCTTGCGCATCCAGTCCACGGCAAAACCGAAGTCGAACTTGTCGGCCACCATGGTCTTGCCCCGGTTGTCGAGCTGCCAGCTTTGCGCCGCGCCCTTGCCGATCACCTCCAGCACCTGGTTCATGTCCAGCCCAGCCTTCTGGCCGAAGGCGATGGCTTCGCTGAGCCCCTGCACCAGGCCGGCGATGCAGATCTGGTTGACCATTTTGGTGAGCTGGCCGGCGCCGCTGGCGCCCATCAGCGTGAAGGCTTTTGCAAATGCCATGCCGGCCGGTTTGACGGCCTCGAAGGCTGCCGCATCACCGCCACACATGACGGTGAGGGCGCCGTTTTGCGCACCGGCCTGGCCGCCGGACACCGGCGCATCGACAAATTGCAGCTTGAGCGCTTGCGCCGCCGCATACAACTCGCGCGCCACATCGGCCGAGGCCGTGGTGTGGTCCACAAAAATCGCGCCCGGCTGCATGCCGGCAAACGCGCCGTCCTTGCCCAGCGTCACGCCGCGCAGGTCGTTGTCGTTGCCGACGCAGCAAAACACGATCTCGGCGCCGTCTGCCGCTTCACGCGGGGTTGGGGCATGTTTTGGGGCGTTAGCTCCCGCATACTCTGCGCACCATGCTATTGATTTGGTAGCGGTTCGGTTGTAGACGGTGACGCGGTGGCCGGCCAGTGCGAGGTGGCCAGCCATCGGGTAACCCATGACGCCAAGGCCGAGAAAGGCGACTTTGCGGGAGGGGGCGGATTCGTAGGTTTTGGGGTTGGTGCTGGTAACTGTCATGAATTAAATAATGGCCATGTTTTCGGTGCCGGCTGCCAGGTCTTGCGTCTTCGCGCGTTGCGAATTGAGCTTGATCTGCAAGCGCAGGTCGTTGACCGAGTCGGCATTGCGCAGCGCGTCTTCGTAGGTGATGGTGTTGGCTTCGAAGGCATCGAACAGCGCCTGGTCAAAGGTTTGCATGCCCAGGTTGCGGCTTTTCTTCATGATCTCCTTGATCTCGGAGACCTCGCCCTTGAAGATCAGGTCGGAGATCAGCGGTGTGTTCAGCATGATTTCCACGGCGGCCACGCGGCCCTTGCTGTCCTGCTTGGGCACCAGGCGCTGCGAGATCATGGCCTTCATGTTGAGCGACAGGTCCATCAGCAACTGGGCGCGGCGCTCTTCCGGGAAGAAGTTGATGATGCGGTCCAGCGCCTGGTTGGCGCTGTTGGCGTGCAGGGTGCACAGACACAGGTGACCGGTTTCGGCGAAGGCGACGGCGTGTTCCATGGTCTCGCGGTCGCGCACCTCGCCCATCAAGATCACGTCGGGCGCCTGGCGCAGCGTGTTTTTCAGCGCGGCCTCCCAACTGTCGGTGTCCAGGCCCACTTCGCGCTGCGTGACCACGCAGTTTTTATGGGGGTGCACAAATTCCACCGGATCCTCGATGGTGATGATGTGGCCGAAGGACTTTTCATTGCGCCAGTCCACCATGGCCGCCAGCGTGGTTGATTTGCCCGAGCCGGTGGCACCCACCAGGATGCACAGGCCGCGTTTGGACATCACCACGTCCTTGAGCACCTGCGGCACGCCCAGGCCGTCGATGGTCGGCAGGGTGGCCGGAATCACCCGCATCACCATGCCGACCTTGCCTTGCTGGATGAAGGCGTTGACACGGAAGCGGCCGACATTGGGCGGCGAGATCGCGAAGTTGCACTCCTTGGTGCGCTCGAACTCGGCGGCCTGCTTGTCGTTCATGATGGCGCGGGCCAGGGCCAGCGTGTGGCCGGCATTGAGTGGCTGCGGCGAGACCTTGGTGACCTTGCCGTCGACCTTCATCGCGGGCGGAAAGTCCGCAGTGATGAACAAGTCGCTGCCGTTGCGGCTGACCATCAGCTTGAGAAGGTCGTTGATGAATTTACTGG
>JAZKIE010000427.1:0-10414 GCA_040385025.1 Pseudomonadota bacterium
CTGCCCGCTTCGATCATGGCCGGGTCGCTGTTGAACAGTGACAGCCAGGCGCGCGGAAAAAAAGCCGCCCACAAGCCAATCGCTTCGGTCATCGCAAACGCCATGGCCGCGCCTATCCAGGTGGCGCGCAAGGCGCGCTCGCGCTGGCCCGCACCCATGCAGGTGCCGACCATGGCCACCAGCGGTGCGCCGAAACCAAACACCAGCGGCACCAGCAAATACTCCAGCCGCGAGGCCGTGCCATACCCGGCAATCGCCGCCGTGCCAAAACCACCGACCAGCGCGGTGGTGATGACGATGGCCAGGTTGGTGGCGACGGTGGACACGGTACCCACCAGACCGACACGCAGGATGTCCTTGAACAGTGCCCAGCGAAAACGGATGTGCGTGAACGAGGGACGCAGCAGGCTTTTCGGCGACCACAGGTAAGCCGCCAGCACCAGGCTGCCCACCAGGTAAAACGCCAGCAGCGCGATGGCTCCGCCGGCGATGCCCAGCCCCGGCAAGGGGCCCCAGCCGAAGATCAGCAAGGGCGACAAGGGCAGCAGCGCCAGCGCACCCAGCACCGTGACATTGGCCGGTACCGCCATGTTGCCGGTGCCGCGGATCACGGCCGACAGCGTGTTGAACACCCAGACCAGCACGGCGCCGGCAAACACCCAGTTGGAATACACCATGGCCGCCTCCAGCGCGCCGCCGGTGCCGCCCATGCGGGTGTACAGCCAGCGCCCGCCGACCAGGACCGCCACGGTGAAGACCAGCGCAAACACGGCAGCGATGACCAGCGCATGTAGCACCAGGGCATCGGCATCGCCCTTTCGGCGTGCCCCGAGCGCACGCGCAATCGCGGACGCGATGCCGCCGCCCATGGCACCGGCAGAGGTCATCTGCATCAGCATCACCACCGGAAACACCAGTGCCATGCCGGCCAGTGCGTCGGTGCCCAGCTTGCCGACAAAATAGGTTTCGATCAGGCCCACGCCGGCCTGCGCCAGCATCACCAGCACATTGGGGGCCGCCAGGCGCAGCAGCGTAGGCGCAATCGGCGCTTCCAGAAGAAGACGGGTACGAGGGTCCACCTCACTGCTTGTCATGCCGCGACGCGCACAATGCGCGCCTCGCGAATCGGCAGGTTCACCAGCGCCGCGCCCACGGCCAGCACGATGTCGATGTACCAGACCCAGTCGTAACTACCCGTGGCTTCGAACACATAACCGCCAAGATAAGCACCGAAGAAACCGCCGATCTGGTGCGCCAGCATCACGATGCCGAACAGCATGGCCATGTTGGCCGTACCGAACATCTTGGCAACCAGGCCGGCGGTAGGCGGCACGGTCGACAAAAAGGTGACACCCATCACCGCCGCGAAGATCAGCATCACGGCCGGTGTTTTCGGCGCGAACAGGAAAACCAGCACCGCCAGACCACGCGTCGCATACAGCAACGCCAGCAGCGACTTCATGCGCCAGCGGCCCACGGCCCAGCCCATCGCCAGGCTGCCGACAATGTTGAACAGGCCAATCATGGCCAGCGACCAGCCGCCGATCTCGGGCGGCAGGCCGCAGGCGGCCACCACGCCCGGCAAGTGGGTCGCGAGAAAGGCCACATGAAAGCCGCAAACCAGAAAACCCAGGCTGAGATAACGGTAACTCGGTGTGGCCAGCGCCTGGCTGATGGCTTCGCGTGCACTCAGGGCTTTTTTGCCGGACGCGGCGGCTGCCTGCGCAGCGATCGCTTTGGAATTTCCCTTGAGCACCAGCACCGCAGGCAGCGCCAGCAACAGCATCACACCCAGCCACTGCATGGCGCTGGCCCAGCCCACGGCGGCGGTCAGGCCAATCGCAATCGGCGCCATCGCGAACTGGCCGAAAGAGCCGCCGGCATTAACGATGCCACTGGCAAAGCCGCGCTTTTCCAGCGGCACCAGCCGTGCCGTCGCGGCCATCAGCACCGACGGGCCGGCCATGCCGGCGCCGCCGGCTGCCAACACCCCAATGGCAAAAATCAGCCCGGCCGTGCTGGTCATCAGCGGCGTGATGATGGTGCCGATGGCCACCAGCAGCACACCGAGAAAAATCACGCGGCCGGTGCCTATGCGGTCGGCCACTGCGCCGGCAAAGGGCTGGGTCAGCCCCCACCAGAGCTGGCCAAAGGCAAACGCCAGGCTGATGCTGCCTATGCCCAGCGCGGTCGAGGTGTTGAGCGCCGACAGGAACAGGCCCATGGTCTGGCGCACGCCCATGGTCAGGGCAAAGGTGCCAGCCGCAGCCAGAAGCACCAGCCACAACACCTTGTTGTTGTTGGCAGCAGGCGCTGCCGCGGTCTTTGCGTTATTCATCATCAACTCCAGGCAAGGGGGACAAACGCTCCAGCGATACATCAATCAGCGCGTGCAGGGCCAGCACCTGCTCGACACCCAGGATCTGGTTGATGCCCTCTTGCGCCACGCGCCAGCGGCGCTGCGCCTCGCTGCGTTTTTCACGTCCGCTGTCGGTGATGCTGACGAGACGGCTGCGGCCGTCGCTGCCCGCCTCCAGCGCCAGCCAGCCGGCTGCAACCAGCGGCTTGAGGTTGCGGGTCAGGGTGGAGGCATCCACCTTCATCGCGCGCGCCAGGTCGCCGGGGCGCAAAGGGCCGAGCTTGAACACATGGGACAGCAGCGAATACTGCGTTCCCTTGAGCCCGGTCTTGCCGACCTCGGCGTCGTAGTGCTGCGTCACGCGACGCATCAGCTGGCGCAGTTTGAGGTTGGTGCAGCCTTGCGGCCTGATTTCAGGCGGCGTTGGCCTGGATGTAGCGGGTGTGACAGCGTTCATGATTCGATTGTAGCTACAATTGTTGTATATGCAATCAAAGGAGCTGAATGATGACCCCTGAAGAAACACTGGCTTTGTGGAATGAGGAACGCGAGACCGTCGTGGCGCGCATGCTGGCCGGCGGCGGCAAGCCCGGCCTGGCACACCCCGAGATGGTGGCTGGCAAGACCGGGCTGGAAGTGATGCAGGCCATGCTGGCCGGCGCGCTGCCCTTTCCGCACATTGCCGACACGCTGGACTTTTCGCTGGTCGAGGTGGCGCCCGGCAAGGCGGTGTTTCAGGGCACACCCCAGCTCAAACACTACAACCCGCTGGGCACTGTGCACGGCGGCTGGTACGCGACGCTGCTCGACTCGGCGCTGGGCTGCGCCGTGCATACGCTGATGCCGGCGGGCCGGGGCTACACCACGGCCGAGCTCAGTGTGAACATCGTGCGTGCGGCCTCACACAAGACCGGGCCGCTGCGGGCCATAGGCACGGTGATCCATTGCGGCCGGCAACTGGCGACGGCTGAAGCGCGCATCGTCGGGCCCGATGGCAAGCTGTACGCACATGCCACGACCACCTGCCTGGTGTTTGAAGTGTCAGCCGCCAAAGCTGCCTGAGACGGAACAGCGAAAGACGCTGAAAAATCAGACCAGCTGACGCGCCAGCGATCCGGGCTGCGTCCTGATCTGCTCGACACGCCGATTCACCAGCGCGGCGGCCAGCATCCACTTGACGCGGGTGAGCCAGCCAAGCTGAAGTTCTTCGTGCGCGTCATCGCGGTAGAAATACTCGGGGTCGTGGGCCACGCCCCAGTCGCGCTGCGGCAGGCTGGCCGCGTCTGAAAGGTGGTACTGGGCGTGGGCGGAATGCTGTCCATCCCAAAAATGGCTGCCTCGCGCATGAATACCGTAGCCCAGATGGATGGCCTGCTGAGTGAGCAGCTCAACCGCATGTGTCTCCAGCAGGGAGTCGGTCACATAGGTGTCCGTCTGCAGCCAGCGCCCGTCCAGAAAAACTTCCCCAATCGCATGGGTAATGGTTCCCTGGGACACATCAATGATGCCCTTCAGGAAAGCGCCGGACAGCGTCACAAAACGCAAGCGCGCAGGCACGCCCACGGAACGCAGCATCGCGACAAACAAGGTGCCTTTGGTATGGCAGTCACCGCGCCCGGCTTTCAGCACCGCCGCCGCCGGCACATGGTCAAACCCGGCCACGCAGCCGAAGGGCATGGCTTTCACAAAATCGTGAATCAGGATGGCTTTCTGGATGTCAGTGGTCGCCAGCTGCGTGATACGCAGGGCCTGGATTCGCAGTTTGGGATCATCGAGATCCAGCAAGCGGGTGGGCATCAACCAGTCCTGCGGATGGTCGTTCTGGGCGGACAAGGGCATGGGTGATGGCTGCAGTTTATTGCCGCTTATTATGCAGGCCGAATCGCTTTACAAAAGGATTTCAACACCGAACGCCAGCCGCCGTGCGGCCTGTCAGAAATCACCGCATGCCTCACGCGGCCACAGCACTTGCCTGACAATCAAGACTCAAAATCCGCATTCAGCACCACGAAGGACAGCCACGATGAGACTTCTGCACACCATGCTGCGCGTTGGCAATCTGCAACGCTCTATCGACTTTTACACCCAGATCCTGGGCATGAGCCTGCTGCGCAGGTCGGAAAATCCGGACTACAAATACAGCCTGGCCTTTGTCGGCTACGAAGGCGGCAATCCTGGCCAGGCCGAGATCGAGTTGACCTGGAACTGGGACACCGACAGCTACGAGATGGGCACCGCCTACGGCCACATCGCGCTGGGCGTGCCCGATGCCTACGCGGCCTGCGACAAGATCAAGGCCGCCGGCGGCAACGTGACGCGTGAAGCCGGGCCGGTCAAGGGCGGCACCACCGTGATTGCTTTTGTGACTGATCCGGATGGCTACAAGATTGAATTGATTGAGCGTAAGGGTGACACCGCTGGAGCTGGCCTGCGCTGAGTGCGGCAGGCGCAGCGGGGTGTTTATCAGCAAGCGACGTCTAAAAGCTGGCCTGCAACCCAACTTTCAAACTGCGCCCAGGCAAAGGCGCTTTCGGAAACGCCGTGCTCGTCAGCACCGAGGTCGCGCTGTAGGCCAGCTTGTCGGTAATGTTGTCGAGCCGGGCGTACCACAGCAAGCTGGTCGCGCCGGCTTTCACGCGGTAGGTCGCGGCCGTGTTCCAGAGCGTGTAGGCACCGGTCACGCCGGTCGGCGAGGCCGGCACACGCTTCTGCGCAGCGTTGTGGTCGAAGCCGAGGTTTGCACCCCAGGGCCCGCTGGCCCAGAGCAGGGACGCGCCGACGCGCCAGGGCGCGATGCGCGGCAGCGGCTGGCCATTGCTCAGGTTGGTGGCACGAACCATGTCGCCACGCAGCGCCAGATCAACTTTCGAAGCACCTTCGAGCAAACGGATGTTGCCGCTGGCCTCGACGCCGGTGAAACGCGCCCTCACCTGCTCGTAGCGGAACTGCGCCAGTGCGTTGAACTCGGCGCCCGACGCGGTGAAACCCGGATTGCCCGGGTCTTCTGCCGGATTGATCTCGCCGTCTTCGGCATTGCGGGTGACGCCCGGCGTCTGGTTCAGCGCGATGTAGTTCTTGAAACGGCTCACATAGGTGTTGAGCTTGAAGCTGTGGCCGCCCGACTTCCAGGCCGCACCGATGTCGAGGTTGTTCGACTGCTCTTTGGCCAGATTCGCATTGCCGACTTCATAGGCGGCGGTCGCGATGTGCGGGCCGTCGGCAAACAGCTCGTAGTCCTTGGGCGCGCGTTCGGTGTAAGCCAGGTTGCTGGTGACCTGCCAGCCTGGCGCGGCGTTCCACAGTGCCCCCAAGGCATAACTGCCGGGCTTGAAGTCCTTTTTGGCCGGCGTGAAACGCGCCACACCCGGGTTGCCGAAAGACTCGACGGTGACTGACTCCAGCCGCCCGCCCAGACTGAGCTTGCCCCAGCCCGTCCCCAACTCTTCGTAAGCAAACAAGGCCGACTGGGAGGTCTTGCTAAAGGGCGCAAAAGCCTCGGCGCCAATCGCAGAAAAGCGGTTGGATTCGGTCTGCATCCCCAACACGCCGTCGACGTTGCCAAGCTTGGCGTGACGCGCTTCCAGCCTGAAGTCGCTGCCCTTGTTGGTAAAAACCGTGCCGGGCCGCGTCCCTTCAAACTCGGTGTGCCGGTAGTCGGTCTGGCTGTATTGCGCCTTGATGCTTTGCAGCGGCCCGTTCAGATTGCGGACTTCACCCTCCAGCGCATAACGGTCGGACTTCATGCCAATCGTGACCCTGTCTTCCGCCACCGTGCCGTAGGTGCTGCGGTAAGTGCTGGCTGATGCGCCCAGGTAGCCGTCAGCAAAAAACACCGATCCACCGACTGCGCCGCCGCTGACATCGCTGGCTGAATTGCAGATGCGCCTGGCGGTCGTGGTGACTGCGGTTTTGGTGCAAGCCAGGTCGCGCGGCACCTTCACATCGCTGGTCTGGCGGTCGAAGGCGTCCACATGCAAGGCATAGCGATTGTTGCCGCCTTCGAGCAGCACACCCTTGCCGCGCTCCGAGTTGCCGGTCGCAGCGTTGACATCGGCCTTGCCGCTGATGCCACCTTTTTCATCAAACTGCGGCTCGCGCGGGATGCGGTTGTCGATGACGTTGACCACGCCACCGACGGCACTGCCGCCATACAGCAGGGCACCGGGTCCGCGCAGCACCTCGATGCGCTCTATGCTCAAGGGGTCGCTGGTGACCGAGTGGTCGTAGCTGAGGCTGGACACGTCGAGCGAGCCGCCGCCATTGGCCAGGATGCGGATGCGATCGCCGTCCAGCCCGCGGATGATGGGCCGGCTCGCATTGGGGCCGAAGTAGGTGCTGCTGACACCGGGCGTGCCGTCCAGCGTTTCACCAAGCGTGGTTTTGGAGCGCAGCAGCAGGCCTTCGCCAGAATACTGCGTGGCCGGCGCGATCAGGTCAGCGGCGCCCAGCGGGTTGCCGGTGACGGTGATTTCTTTCAGGGACGGCGCGCTTGTCTGCGCCTGCGCCAACGGGCAGCCGAGCGCGAACAGGGTCAGTATGGCCGCGCCGACGGCGCTGCGGGGAAATGGTTTTTTCATGGGGACTCGTTGAATCGGTAAAGACAAACCGAACGACAGCCATCAGGCCGCGCGCTCAGCAACTTCGGGGAGATTCAGCGAGTCAGGGGCGGGCCACGCGCTTCAAACAGCGCGGCCCGGCGGGCGAGTACTTCGCCCTCGAGAAAATGAAAAACAAAAGAAGAAAGAACGACAGGCAGCACCACGGCGGGCGGTGCCGACACCCCATCGCTGTGGCAAAGCTGGTCGTAAACGCGGCAATCGGAATCATCGGCATGTACCGAAAACAGATCAGCCAGCCAGCCCTGGCCATCGGCGTGATCATGGTCACCCGCCGCGTGGACATGCGCCTGCGCCGCGTGAAGCGAGCCACCCGCGCCGTGCACAACTCCGTGCATCAGGCCCAACATGGGCGCGAGCAGCAGCGCCAGGGCCAGATAGCCCCAAACCGCCCGCCATGCCATGCGCCGGAGCACCATGTGTGTTTACTTCACCGTGACCGCATCGTTGATGCGGTAATACAGGCCATACGGGTCGTCAGGCAGCACCTGGAGGCGGCCCTCGACCACCACCGCTTCCATGCTGTAGTCGACCGGCGTTTTGGTCTTGACCTCGACCATGCTCTCCGGCCCGCCCGGCAGGCAGAAGGAGCAGCTCAGCGGCACCGACGACAGCAGGAAGTGGCGCTGCTTTTTGCCGGGCTCCAGCGGCATCATGAAGCCCTGGATGCGCTGGGTCTTGCCGTTCATGCCGAGCTGGCCGGCGGTAAACACCGGCAGGATGCGGTTTTTCTCGTTTTTGGTTTTGACATCGGTCAGCACCGACCAGGCCAGCACATCGTCGCGCGGGGCCAGCGGTGCAAACGGGCTGTTGGCGCCATGCACACCAGCCCCCTGCCCGGCCGGCAAACCTGTAGCGGCTGCAGCCGCCGGCACGCCGGGCTTGCTGCTGCCCGGTGGCAAGGGCGAACTCAGTTGCGCCTGTGCGCACCCGCCGGCCAGCAACAGGCCCAGCAACAGGGTCTGCGGTTTGAAGGTGATGGAAGTGATGCGTCGCATGGTGTTCTCCGCCAGGGTTCAGGATCAGCGCCTCAATGCGCGTGTTTCATTCCGCAGTATTTTCCCACCGCCAGCCCTTTGCAGGAAGCCTGCAGGTCTTTCATGCAGGCATCTTCCTTTTTGCCCGACTCCAGGCACTTGGCCGCAGCCTCATGGGCAGCCGCCATGGCACGGTGGCGCTGGATGTCTTCCTTGATTTCGGAATCCTTGTGCTGCGCATTCGCTATCGAAAACGTAGCTGCCAGCGCAATCGCAGCAAGGGCTGGGGCCATATTTTTCATAAATTTCATGGACATTCGGTTCACCTCGATTGCAAAAGTTCAAACACATGGACCCGGTAGGCCTCGCAGGCCGGCAGCAACGCCGACAGCAGCGCCACCACGGCGGCCAGCACCGGGACAGCCATCAACCCGGCCGGCCACGACAAGGCGCCAAGCAGGACAGATTTTTCAAGTTGCAGCAGCCAGCCCAGCAGCGCCATCAGGCCCTGACCGGCCAGCACACCGATCAGGGTAGCCAGCAGGGCCAGCCACAGCGCCTCGCACAGCAGCAAGGCCGCCACCCTGCGCGGCGGCGCGCCCAGCATGCGCAGCAGCGCCAGGTCGGCGCGGCGCTCGCGCACGGCGCTCCACAGCGCGATGAAGACGCTGAGCCCGGCCGTCAGCAGCAGCACACCGGCCAGCGCGCGCAACACATCGGTGCCGACGCCGATCAGCCGCAAGAGCCGCGTGATCTCCAGCGCCGGCGCGGCCGCCTGCATCTCGGTCGTGGTGTTCACAAAACGCGGAAAAGTCACCGCCGCCAGCGGCGTGCGGTAGCGGATCAGCGCCAGCGTGACTTCGCGCTCGTCCTGCAGCAGCTTGCGGTCTTCGGCGTCGACTGCAGTGTGGTCTTCATGAACCTGCCAGACGGATTCCAGCGCCGTCAACACCAGCCGGTCCAGCACCGAGCCGCTGGCCGCAAGGACGCCGCTGACCACATAAGGCGTCTGGCCGTGGCTGTCACCGCCACCGGCCAGGCCATGGCTGCCGGCAAAGCGGTCGCCAACTTTCAGGCCGGTCTGTGCCGCCACCTGCGCGCCGAGAACGGCTTGCAAGGGCGCGCTCCAGACGCCACCTTGTGCAAACGCTGCGTTGTAGTATGCAAGGTAGTCCGGCGTGCTGCCGACGATGCGGAAGCCGCGGTAGCTGTCGCCCAGACTGATCGGGATCAGTTGGGCCACCTGCGGATGTTTTTCGAGTTCTTTTACCGCCGCCAGCGGCACATTGCCGGTTGGCACGTCCAGGTGAAACACGCCCGACAAAATCAGTTGCATCGGGCTGCCCTTGGCGCCCACCACCACGTCAATGCCGGCCAGGTCGCGCTCGAAGGCCTTGTCGATCTGGTGGCTGACCAGCAACACAAATGAGAGCGACGCCAGCCCCAGGCTCAGCAGCAGCACGTTGAGCCCCGCAGCCAGCGGCCGGGACCACAGGAAGCGCCATGCAATTGCTATTGTTTTCATAGCTGGTTACGCAAGAGGGACATGGGCTGGAAGCCAATTTGTGCATCAAGGCTGGCCGCAACCCGTGCATCGTGCGTGGCAATCACCAGGGTCGCGCCCTGGCGCCTCGCTGTTGCCTGCAGCAGCGCCACCGCCTGCCGTGCGGCCTCGTCGTCCAGACTGGCCGTCGGCTCGTCGGCCAGGATCACTTTCGGTTGCAGCAACACCGCGCGCGCCAGCGCCACGCGTTGCGCCTGACCGCCTGAGAGCTGGGACGGCTTGCGCTGCGCCAGCGCATGCACCCCCAGCGCGGTGAGGGTGTCGCGGATACGCGCATCGTCCTGCGCCTGCCCGGCAGCCCACTGCGCCAGCGCCAGGTTGGCCTGCACCGTCAAGGCGCTGCTCAGATGAAGTTTTTGCGGCAAAAAGCCTATGGTTTTTGCGCGCCAGGCGTCACCTGCCACCTTGCCCAGTGCCTTCAGCGACTGGCCGGCCACGCTGATGTCGCCTTGCGTCGGTGCGAGCAGCCCCGCCGCGAGCGCCAGCCAGGTCGACTTGCCCGAGCCGGAGGCGCCGCGCAGCAGCAACACGCCGCCCTGCGGCACGTCCACGTCCTCAAAACGAAGTTCGGCCCCGCCCTTGTACTGGTAAGCCAGTTGCCGCGTGCTGATCACGCGCGCAGGCCCTGGGTGCTGGTGGCGCCGGTGGCGCAGTCGGCGCACACGCCGCGCACCGCAAAATCCAGGCTCATGCCCTGGTAACCGAGGGCCTTGAGCGCGTCCAGCGCCGATTGCGCCGCACGGTCCAGATCGTCCGCACTGGCCTGCAGCGCGCTTTCCAGCGGGCTGTCGCGGTGGCAGCTCTGGCATTCAAAGTGCGGCATGGCATGTACACCCGCCGGCATCGCCTGGTAACGGCGCACGCGGCTGGCATCGACGCGGCACAGCAGCAGGCCCAC
>JAZKIE010000428.1:0-2244 GCA_040385025.1 Pseudomonadota bacterium
CGGACCGCAAGTCCTCGCCGCCCAGTTCCAGCAGGTCGTAGGCCATGAAGGTCACCGGTGCATCGGTCAGGATTTTTTTGCCCAGGGTTTTGCGGCCTATGCGTTGCTGCAACAGCGCAAAACTTGCCGGCCGGCCGGCGGCGTCCACGTCAGTGTCAGCGTCCGCCGCCCAAACCAGAATCTCGCCGTCCAGCACCGTGCCATCGGGCAGCGGCTGCGCCAGTGCCACGATCTCGGGGAAACGCTCGGTCACCAACTCCTCGCCGCGCGACCAGAGCCAGACCTGACCGGCGCGTTTGACGATCTGGCCGCGTATGCCGTCGTATTTCCACTCGACCTGCCAGTCGCCGACCGGGCCCAGCCTGGCATCCAGACCTTCAGGCGGCGTGTCAAGCTGGTGCGCCAGAAAAAACGGATAGGGCTGGCCCGCATCACGGATATCGCCCTCAGCCCCCGCCAAATCTGCAAGAAGTGCTTCGTATTTGATAGCAGATGGCATCACCTTGGCGTCCATATAACCCATCATGCGTTGCGCGATGCGTTTGGCGTCAACACCCGAATGCGCCGCCAGCGCGCGTTGTACCAGCAGCTTGCTGACGCCAACACGAAAGCCGCCACCCACCAGCTTGACCAGTAAAAATCGACCCTGGGCGTCGAGCTCCTGCCAGTAGCCGCGCACGCGGCGGGCCACCTCATCCTCGGGCAGGCCGCGCAAGGGCAGCAGGCGGTTTTCCACCCAGTCGGCCAGGCCCAGGTCCGACTCCGCTGCCTGCAGCGGCAGGATGTAGGCAATGGTTTCGGCCAGGTCGCCGACCGCCTGGTAACACTCCTCGAACAGCCAGTCTTCGATGCCGGCCGCCTCGCAGGCCAGCCCGCGCAAGGTCGCGGTCTTGACCACCTGGCGCGGCTTGCCGCCCGCTAAAAAATAGACCGCCCAGGCCGCGTCCTGCGGCGGCGTGCGCGCGAAGTAACGCTGCAGGGCTTCGACCTTGGCCTTGGTCGAGGTGGTGCCGTCGAGCTCGGCAAACAGCCGCGCAAAATGTTTCATGCTCCGCCCTGCTTCGCCGCTGCGGCCGGCTCGGTCGGTGGCTGGGGCTGGAGCTGCTCTTCCACCGGGTCGTCGCCATACTCGGTGTGAAAGGCCTCGGCCTGCAGGCCCTGCTCGCTCAGGTAACGCACCAGCACCGGCACGCTGCCATGGGTCACGATGACGCGCTGGGCGCCGGTCGCGCCTATCGCCCCCATCAGCCCCGGCCAGTCGGCGTGGTCGCTGAGCACAAAGCCCCGGTCATAAGCGCCGCGCCGGCGTGCGCCGCGCAACTGCATCCAGCCGCTGGCAAAGGCATCGCTGAAATCACCAAAACGCTTGGCCCAGGGACCGCCCGCAGCACTCGGCGGGCAGAGCACCAGCGCACGTTTGAAGTCCGCCGGATCGCTGACCTCGTCCACAGTCAAGGTCGCCGGCAAGTCAACGCCTGCCGCGCGGTAGGCGGCGTTGAGCGTCTGCACCGCGCCGTGCACGATGATGGGCGCGATCGAGGCATCGACCCCGCTGAGGATGCGCTGGGCCTTGCCAAAGCTGTAACACATGAGCACGCTGGCACGGCCCAGCGCGACATTGGCCGCCCACCAGGCGTTGATCTCGGCAAACAGCTCCGCATCGGGCCGCCAGCGGTAAATCGGCAGGCCGAAGGTGGACTCGGTGATGAACACATCGCAGCGCACCGGCTCGAACGGTGTGCAGGTCGCATCGGGCGCCACCTTGTAGTCGCCGCTGGCGACCCAGGTCTGGCCTTGGTGCGCCAGGCGCACCTGGGCCGAGCCCAGCACATGACCAGCCGGGTGCAGCGACAGCGCGACCCCCTTGTGGACGATTTGCTGGCCGTAGTCCAGGCTCTGCAGCGTGATGTTCTGGCCCAGGCGCGAACGCAGCACACCCTCGGCGGGTGTGGCGGCGAGGTAGTGGCCGTGGCCCAAACGCGCATGGTCGGCATGGGCATGGGTGATGACGGCACGGTCCACCGGCCGCCAGGGGTCGATGTAGAAATCGCCAGGCGGGCAATACAGGCCTTCGGGCCTTTGGACAATCAGGTCCTGCATGTCGGGCGGGGCTCCGGAAGTCGATTCGGAAAGATCAGTAGCGCTGCCCTGTCACAAAAATGGCCAGGCGCATCAGCGCATGGGCGACATGGTCCAGAATACGCTGGCCCCAGGGACGCTGGCTGTAGGCGACAGGATCGAGCA
>JAZKIE010000428.1:2344-4750 GCA_040385025.1 Pseudomonadota bacterium
TGGTCCAGAATACGCTGGCCCCAGGGACGCTGGCTGTAGGCGACAGGATCGAGCAGGCGTCCGTGTCCGGCTATCGCGGCGCACAGGCTGTCCCGCAGTTCGCCGGCAAATACCCTGTCCTCAATCACCACATTGGCCTCACGCGCCAGCAGCAGGCTCAGCGGGTCGAGGTTGGACGAACCGACCGTGGCCCAATGCCCGTCGATCACCGCCACCTTGGCATGCAGAAAGCTGGCTTCGTACTCGTGAATTTCAACCCCCGCCTTCAGCAGCGCGCCATAGACGGGGCGCGCGGCGTGGTACTGCATGAAATATTCATACCGCCCCTGCAGCAGCAGGGTCACCTTGACGCCGCGCCTGGCCGCCTTGATCAGCGCCCGCCTGAGCTTGCCACCCGGCACGAAGTAGGCATTGGCAATCAATATGTCGTGATGCGCCTTGCCGATGGCCTGGCGGTACACCTTCTCGATGCTGCTGCGGTTGCGCAGATTGTCACGCAGCACCAGGGCAGCCTTGCTGCCGGGCACGCCAGCCGCCCCCTGCTCCGCAGGCGGTCCTTTGGCTGCCAGGCCGGCTGCTTCGGTGCGGCGACCGTAGCCGGCAGCCTTGAATTTTTCCCAGGCGGCGGCCAGGTGGTTTTGCCGCGCGCTGTAGCCAGCCTGTACACGCCACCACAACAGCGCCATGGCCTCGGCCGCTTCCGCGGCCATTGGCCCGGTCACGGCCACCGCAAAATCAAAACGCGGGGATGTCAACTCGCCGTGGTTGGGGTCGTAGAAGTCGTCCAGCACATTGATGCCGCCGCAAAAAACCGTGTGCTGGTCCACCACACACAGCTTGCGGTGCAAGCGGCGCCATCGATCGGGTACCAGCAAGCCGAGCCCGCCCAGGCCAGCGGCCAGCGGCGAATAGACCAGCCACACCACTCCGGCGTCTTCCATCTTCTGCTGCCAGGCCGGCGGCAAGGGGTCCGAGCCAATGCCGTCGACCAGCACCTCGACGCGCACCCCGCGCAGCGCGGCCCGCACCAGCGCCTCAGCCACCTCCCCGCCTGCCAGGTGCAGGTCAAAAATGTAGGTTTCCATTTGCACCCAGGTCGCCGCGCCGTCTATCGCGCGGATCAGGGCGGGAAAATACTGCTGCCCGCTCTGGAGCAGTTGCAAAGCTTCCGATCTGTGCAGGTGGTTCATGCGCAGCGGTTCAGGGCATGAATTGCGGAAGCATCAGGATGGCCTCCGCGTTCGAGGGCGAGAAACACTGGTCAGCCGCTTCCAGCCAGGGCAGCCACTGGCAGGCCGTGTGTTCGCGCGGGCTCAGGGTGACGGCGCTCGCATGTGGCACACACAGGCTGAAGACATGTTCGGTGTTGCGTGTGACGCCGGGCGCATAACGTGCGCGCCAGGCCGGGTAAATCTCGTAAACATTGGCAACACCCCAGTCGCGCAGCTGCTCTGCCGCAGCGGCGATGCCGGTTTCTTCCAGCACCTCACGCACGGCGGTCTGCTGCAAGGGCTCGTCAGGGGTATCGCGCGAGCCGGTCACGCATTGCCAGAAGCCGGGATGGTCCGCGCGCTCCAGCAGCAAAACCTCGCGCTGAGGTGTGTGGATGATCACCAGCACGGATTCGGGAATCTTGAAATTCTTCAAAATTTCTCCGCAGGAATCAAACCAGCCGACGTACTTGCTGCGCCGGAATCCGTTCAAGCCGGGGCCGCGGAACCGGCTCTGCCGGGCCGCTACACGAAGTGAGCGACCGTGGGGGCCACATCACACCGGCTGCGGCGTCCGCAGACGGATGTGCAATTCCTTGAGCTGTTTCTCGTCGACCGGGCTGGGCGCGTGGGTCAGCAGGCACTGCGCGCGCTGGGTCTTGGGGAAGGCGATCACGTCGCGGATGGACTCGGCACCGGTCATCATGGTGACGATGCGGTCCAGGCCAAAGGCCAGGCCGCCGTGCGGTGGCGCGCCGTACTGCAGCGCGTCGAGCAGGAAACCAAACTTTTCCTGCGCCTCTTCCGGCCCGATCTTCAGCGCGTCGAACACCTTGCTTTGCACGTCGGCGCGATGGATACGCACCGAGCCGCCGCCCAGCTCCCAGCCGTTGAGCACCATGTCGTAGGCCTTGGAGATGCATTTTCCGGGGTCGGTGTCCATCCAGTCTTCATGGCCGTCCTTGGGCGCTGTGAACGGGTGGTGCACCGCGCTCCAGCGCTGGCCGCCTTCGTCGTATTCGAACATCGGGAAGTCCACCACCCAGAGTGGTTTCCAGCCGGCCGTGAAATGGCCCAGCTTTTTACCCAGGGGGCTGAGCCCGACCTTCAAGCGCAGGGCGCCAATGCTGTCGTTGACGATTTTGGCCTTGTCGGCGCCGAAGAAGATGATGTCGCCGTTTTGCGCGCCGGTGCG
>JAZKIE010000429.1:0-2406 GCA_040385025.1 Pseudomonadota bacterium
TTGATCTGGCCGGCCGTCATGAAATGCCCGCCGCTGCCGGCATTCAGCACGATGCGGTTGCCCTTGCCACCTCCGCCGCTGCCCGCGCCCACGCTGACCGGCGCATCGCCGACCCGCAGCGTATGGCGCTTGCCGTTGAGCTCAAGCACCGCCTGGTCGCCGGAGGCGGAAATCACCTTGACATTCATGTGGGTGTCACCGGCGGCCACCGACTTGGGCGGCGCACCGTTGACGACCAGCAGCGCCTTGTTGCCCAGCAGGCCGGCGAGGGCCACGCTTTGGGCCATCGCCGCCGGCGCAAGCAGAACAGCGGCCATGCCGAGCAGGCCTGCCAGCAGGAACCGGACAGGCGCGCAATTCATTTGATCAGTCCCTGAAATTGTTGAAACTCAGCGGCATGTCGGGCAGCTCGGCCTTGATCATGGCCATGGCTTCCTGCAGGTCGTCGCGGTTTTTGCCGGTGACCCGCACCGCATCGCCCTGGATAGAGGCCTGCACCTTGACCTTGCTGCCCTTGATCAATTGCGAGATTTTCTTGGCCTGCTCGGTCTCAATGCCGTTGCGCACCTTGGTGACCTGCTTGACCTTGTCGCCGCCTATCTTTTCGACCTTGCCGGCGTCGAAAAAACGCACATCCACGCCGCTTTTGGTGGCCTTGTTGCGCAGGATGTCGGTGATCTGGTCAATCTGGAAGTCGCTGTCGCCGGTCAGCGTGATTTCCTTGTCCTTGAGCTCAATCGCTGCTGCGGTGCCCTTGAAGTCAAAACGTGTGCCGATTTCCTTGGCGGTGTTTTCAACCGAGTTCTTGACCTTGACCAGGTCGGCTTCGAGGACGGTGTCAAAAGAGGGCATGGTTTTTCAGCGGTTTGACCGGCTGGCAGCGGGCCGGGTGAGACAATCCTGCGATGTTAGTCGAGAAAAACGTCCCCCTGCAGTTTTCCAACACCTTTGGCATCATGGCCAAGGCCCTGAGCCTGGTGCGCATCGCCAGCGAGCAGGACGTGGCCGCCGTGCTGGCCGACCCGGCGCTGCGGGACGCGCCCAAGTTTGTATTGGGTGGCGGCAGCAACATCGTGATCACCGGCGACGTCAAGCCGCTGGTGCTCAAGGTCGAGATCAAGGGCAAAAAGCTGCTCAGCGAGACCGCCAAAGCCTGGATTGTCGAGGCCGGCGCCGGTGAAAACTGGCACGACATCGTGGACTGGACCGTGCACCAGGGCTACCCCGGCCTGGAAAACCTGGCGCTGATTCCCGGCACCGTGGGTGGCTCGCCGGTGCAGAACATAGGTGCTTACGGCGTCGAGTTGCAGGACCGCTTCGACTCGCTCGATGCGGTGGACCTGACGACCGGCAAAACCTTCACGCTCGATGCCGCGCAATGCGCTTTCGGCTACCGCGATTCGGTGTTCAAACACAGCAGCACGGGCCCCAATGGTTTGGGCCTGGCCGGCAAGGCCTTGATTACGCGCGTGCGTTTTGCGCTGCCCAAGGCCTGGAAGCCGGTGCTCGGTTATGCCGACATCGAGAAAAAAATGGCGCAATCGCCGTCCGTTCAGCCTGATGCGCTGCAAATTTATGAGTGGGTGTGCGAGATACGCCGCGCCAAACTGCCCGACCCAAAGGTGATCGGCAATGCCGGCAGCTTTTTCAAAAACCCGACGGTGTCGCCCGAGCAATGCGCCGACATCATCCAGCGCGAGCCGAAGATCGTGCATTACCACCTGGACGACGGCTCGGTCAAACTCGCCGCCGGCTGGCTGATCGACGCCTGCGGCTGGAAAGGCAAGACCATAGGCAACGCCGGTGTCTACGAACGCCAGGCGCTGGTGCTGGTCAACCGGGGCGGCAGCGCTGACCCGGTGACCGGCGGCGAGGTCATGACGCTGGCCAAAGCCATCCAGACCAGTGTTTACGAACGTTTCGGCATCCTGCTGGAGCCGGAGCCGGTGGTGGTGTAAAGCTGCCCGGCAGGCGAATCTGCTATGTTATTCATAGCTGATTGCGCACGCTGGACAGGGGCTGGAGGCGGTTTTTGCTTGAAGAAACCGCTGACCCGGCGGCCTAGGTGGGGCTTTTCCCGCCCAGTTGCGGCAGCGAGTCGCCTTCACCGAGCGACAGCAGACCGGCCTTGGTGTAAATCGCCAGCTTGTCGCGTGTGTCGATGATGTCGAGGTTGCGCATGGTCAGCTGGCCGATGCGGTCCAGCGGGGTGAACGCGCCTTCGACTTTTTCCATGCTCAGGCGCTCGGGTTTGTAGGTCAGGTTGGCCGATTCGGTGTTCAGGATCGAGTAGTCGTTGCCGCGGCGCAGTTCGATCGTGACTTCGCCAGTGACGGCGCGCGCGACCCAGCGCTGGGCGGTTTCGCGCAGCATGATGGCCTGCGAGTCGAACCAGCGGCCCTGGTA
>JAZKIE010000430.1:0-3017 GCA_040385025.1 Pseudomonadota bacterium
AAAATCAGAAACTAAATTACAGGAGACAGACATGAAGATGCAGCGTCGCGGCACCAAAATCGTTGCCACCCTTGGCCCCGCCTCCAGCGATCCGGCCTTGCTCGAGCAGATGATTCGCGCTGGCGTCAATTGCGTGCGGCTGAACTTCAGCCACGGCACGGCGCAAGACCACATCGACCGTGCCAGGCTGGTGCGCGAAGCAGCGACCCGCGCCGGACGCGAGGTCGCCATCATGGCCGACCTGCAGGGCCCGAAAATCCGCGTCGGCAAGTTTGCCGACGGCAAGGTGCAGCTCGAAACCGGCATGAAGTTTGTGCTCGATGCCTCGCGCACCGAACTGGGCGACGTCAATGGCGTGGGCCTGGACTACAAGGAACTGCCGCGCGACGTGAAAGCCGGCGACACCCTGCTGCTCAACGACGGCCTGATCGTCATGACTGTCGACAAGGTCAAGGGCGAGCAGGTTCATGCGACGGTCAAGATCGGCGGCGTGTTGTCCAACAACAAGGGCATCAACAAGCAGGGCGGCGGCCTGACGGCGCCGGCGCTGACCGCCAAGGACATGGAAGACATCCGCACCGCGATGAGTTTTCAGGCCGACTATGTGGCGGTGAGCTTCCCGCAGAACGCCAGCGACATGGAGATGGCGCGCCAGCTCTGCAACGTGGCCGGTGCCGAGTGGCGCCACAAGCCAGGGCTGATCGCCAAGATCGAACGCGCCGAGGCGATCCCGAACCTGGAATCGATTTGCCGCGCCAGCGACGGCATCATGGTCGCGCGTGGCGACCTGGCCATCGAGGTCGGCAATGCCGCCGTGCCGGCGCTGCAAAAACGCATGATCCGCATGGCGCGCGCGCTCGACAAGGTGGTGATCACTGCCACCCACATGATGGAGTCCATGATCACCAACCCGGTGCCGACGCGCGCCGAGGTCAGCGACGTGGCCAACGCCGTGCTCGACGGCACCGACGCCGTGATGACCTCGGCCGAGACCGCCGCCGGCCGTTATCCGCTGGAGACCATCATCGAGATGGCCAACATCTGCGCCGAAGCCGAGAAGGCCGAGGACGTCAAACTGGACGCCGACTTCACCGGCATGACCTTTGACCGCATTGACCAGTCGATCGCCATGGGCGCGCTGTTCACGGCCTACCACCTGGGCTGCAAGGCCATTGTGGCGCTGACCGATTCGGGCTCGACCGCGCTTTGGATGAGCCGGCACCGCATCCACATCCCGATTTACGCGCTGACCCCCAAACTGGCGACCCAGCGCAAGATGGCGCTGTACCGCAACGTGCGTCCGCTGCTGATGGACCAGAGCGTCGAGCGCGACACGGCGCTGGGCGATGCCGAGGCGCACCTGAAAAAGCGCGGCATCGTTGCCAGCGGCGACATTTACGCCATCACCTGCGGCGAGCCCATGGGTGCGCCGGGTGGCACCAACATGCTCAAGATTTGCCGGGTTGAGTGATCAAACAGGGCTTCAGCCCACACCCGGCGTGCGTGGACAGCTATTAAAAACATAGCGAATGTGCGAACCGGAAGACTGGCGATTTTGAATCTGACAGCGTTCGCGCGGCGTAGTCAGAAGATGACTCTCCGAAACCCCTTTCTTTCGCGTCGCGGCTGGCTCGGCCTGGCGTCGGTGCTTGGCCTGGCCGCGCTGAGCGGCTGTTCGGCATCGGGCGCGCTCAATGCCCTGGTACCCAGCGACAGCTACACGCTGCGCGCCGACATGGCGTATGGCCCGGATGCGCGCCAGCGCCTCGATGTGTACTTGCCACTGGCGCGGCGCACGCCGGGACCGGTCGTGGTGTTTTTCTACGGCGGCAGTTGGACCACGGGGGAGCGGGCGACTTACCGCTTTGTTGGTGAGGCGCTGGCTTCGCGCGGCATCGCCGTGGTGGTGGCCGACTACCGGCTCAGCCCCCAGGTGAAATACCCGGTGTTTCTGCAGGACAGTGCGCAGGCGATGCGCTGGACGGTGGACCATCTGGGCGAACTGGGCGGCGACCCGCGCCAGCTGTTTGTCATGGGCCACAGCGCCGGCGCTTACAACGCCGCGATGCTGGCGCTGGACGCGCGCTGGCTCACCGGCGCGGGGCTCAAGCCTGCCCAGTTGGCCGGCTGGATCGGCCTGGCCGGACCGTACGATTTTTTGCCGATAGGCAACCCCGATGTGCGGGTGGCCTTCGAGTGGCCGGGTACGCCGGCCGACTCGCAACCCCTGGTGCATGCCTCGAAAAATTCGCCGCCGGCGCTGCTGCTGGCCGCGCGCGGCGATACCACCGTCAACCCCGTGCGCAACTCCGAAGCCCTGGCCCGCCGTCTCAAAGCCGCCGGCGTGCCGGTGGAGCTGCAGGTCTACGACCGGGTCAGCCACGTGACCCTGGTGGCCGCGCTGGCCACACCGCTGCGCGGCCTGGCGCCGGTGCTCGACGACATCACGCGTTTCATTGCCCAGCCACGGGCCTGAGCGCGCGCGGGGCTTCTTCGGGGCGATGCCCGACGGGGCCGGACCCTGCGGGTAAAATGGGGAGAGTTACCACCCGGTTACCTGCAACTTCTCATCCCCGAAGGATTATTTCTATGGCACTCGTTTCCATGCGCGAGCTGCTGGACCATGCAGCCCTGAACGGCTACGGCATTCCGGCTTTCAACGTCAACAACCTCGAGCAGGTCCAGGCCGTCATGGAAGCTGCGAAGGAAACCGGCGCCCCCGTGATCCTGCAGGCCAGCGCCGGCGCACGCAAGTACGCAGGCGAGCCTTTCATCAAACATTTGATCCAGGCGGCGCTTGAGATGTACCCGCAGATCCCGCTGGTCATGCACCAGGACCACGGCCAGAACCCCGACGTCTGCCAGGGCGCGATCAACCTCGGTTTTTCTTCCGTCATGATGGACGGCTCGCTCGAAGGCGACGGCAAGACGATTGCCAGCTACGAATACAACGTTGATGTCACGAAAAAAGTGGCGCAACTCGCGCACAAGGTCGGCGTGACGGTGGAGGGCGAACT
>JAZKIE010000431.1:0-2741 GCA_040385025.1 Pseudomonadota bacterium
TGGCGAAAGTGCTCGCCAACTTCGGCGTGCTGCAGGGCAAGCTCCACCGTGGCTTCCAGAAACCCTTCCTTGCTGCCGCAGTCATAACGCTTGCCTTCGTACTGGTAGGCGTAAACCGATTCCTCCGCCATCAGACCGGCAATACCGTCGGTGAGCTGGATTTCCCCGCCTACACCGGTGGGCTGGTTGCGGATGTGGCGGAACACCGCTGGCGTCAGGATGTAGCGTCCGGCCACACCCATGCGGGAAGGCGCGACTTGCGGCGCCGGTTTCTCCACCATCTGGCTGACTTTCATTAATTGCGGATTCACGGCCTCACCTGCGACGATGCCGTAGCGTCGGGTCTGCTCCAGAGGCACTTCCTGCACCGCCAGCACCGATTGCTGCAATTGTTCAAATTGCGCAGCCATTTGGGCCAATACCGGTGGCGTGCCAACCA
Source organism: Pseudomonadota bacterium (assembly GCA_040385025.1). Taxonomy (GTDB): domain Bacteria; phylum Pseudomonadota; class Gammaproteobacteria; order Burkholderiales; family Burkholderiaceae_C; genus Polaromonas. The sequence goes on from JAZKIE010000431.1 coordinate 440, forward strand.
TCAGGTCGTCGGCCAGCAGCACGGCAAAAGGTTCGTTACCGATCAGGTGTTCGGCACACAACACGGCGTGGCCCAGGCCCAGGGAGCGTGGCTGGCGTACATAGGAAAAATCCATGTCACTGGGGTTCATGGAGCGCACCAATTCCAGCAATTGTTGCTTGCCGGCGGCCTGCAGCTCGGTTTCCAGCTCATACGCGGTATCGAAGTGGTCTTCGATGGCCCGTTTATTGCGTCCTGTGACAAAAATCATGTGGCGTATGCCCGCCGCATAGGCCTCTTCCACCGCGTACTGGATCAGGGGCTTGTCGACCACTGGCAGCATTTCTTTGGGTTGGGCTTTGGTGGCCGGCAAAAACCGTGTACCCAAACCTGCGACAGGGAATACGGCCTTTTTCAGTGTGACTTTTTGCATCGACTTTTAAAAGTTAAAGGTCTAAAGTGTGGCGTAGTTAACACAATTTTGGCGTCGGACGACAACCCGAAAGGGTGTCGGAACCCGGTCAAATGGCGTGTTGAAAAGAAAAAAGGATACTAGGGTGGACATCTTACTTCTTGATGCGTTGGTGCCCGAAGCCATGACCTGGCTCGAATCCCGTCACAGCGTGGAATACCGCCCTGAACTGGCGGATGACCTCGTCCTGCTGCGTAAAGCGGCGTACAAGACCCGCGGCATTGTGTTTCCCCGCCAGACCGTGGTGACCCGCGACTTTCTGGATTTTTTGCCCAAGCTCAAGGCTGTGGGTCGTCTGCATGTAGGCACCGACAACACCGACCTGGAAGCCTGCAAAGAGCGCGGCATCAAGGTGATTCATGCGAGCAGTGCCAATGTACGCTCCAATGCCGAATACTTGCTGAGCAGCCTGCTGCTGCTGTACCGGCGCGGCCTGGTGTCGGCCCTGATGGGAAAGCGCCACCCCACCGCCCAAATGGGCCGCGAACTGCATGGGAGCACCGTCGGCATTCTGGGGTTGGCGCCAACCGCTCACACCCTGGCCGGCATGTTGACCAGCCTTGGCGTGCGGTTGATCGGTTACGACCCCGCCGTTCACCACACCGCGCCGATCTGGGAGCGTTTGCGCATCCAGCCGGTCACGCTGACCGAACTCATGAGCCAGGCCGATGCGGTGTCGGTTCAGATGCTGTATGCCACGCGTTTTCGCGGTTTTGTGAACGACAAACTGCTGGCAGCCTGCAAACGTGGCCAGTTGTGGGTAGGCATCAGCCGCAGCGCACTGTTTGACGAAAATGCCCTGGCCGCAGCCCTGTGTGATGGCCGCATCGAGGCCTGCATTCTGGACGGCGCCGAGGACAATTTCACCGATGAGGGCTCACCGGCCAAGGGATTGAAAAACCTGTTCATCACGCCACGCCTGGGCTCCCACACGCGCGAAGCACGCCTGCGCTCAAGCTGGTATGTGGCGCACCGCATGCATGAAGCCATCACGGCCGAGCAGCGCGGCGTGGGCTACGTGCCCAGTGCCCCCATGGACATGGAACTGCCCGGCGCAGTGTCGCCTTCCCAGTGGGGAGAGCAGGAATACTCTATCCGGTGAGATAGCGCTCAGCCCCGTCTCCGTCATGGGCGCTTAGTTCAGCCGCGCAAGTTGAGCCCTGATTTTTTCAAGCGTGGCGGTGTAGTCCGTCAGGCGCTTGCGTTCCTGCTCCAGCACCGCCGGCGGCACCTTGGCCACAAAGGCCTCGTTGGCCAGCTTGGCCTGGACCTTGACCAGTTCACCCTCCAGCCGCGTGGCTTCCTTGCCCAGGCGAAGCTTTTCAGCCGCGACGTCGACTTCCATGTGCAGGCAGACCTTGGCCTCGCCGACCACGGCAACCGGCGCGGCCTCGGCCGCTTTGGCCCACTCGGTTTCGCTTTCAAACACCCGGACTTCGCTGAGCTTGGCGAGTGCCTTGATGACAGGCGCTGACTGCGTCATGAAGACATGGTCGCCAACCACAAACAGCGGCAAGCGCGTGGCTGGCGAGACCTTCATCTCGCCGCGCAAATTGCGGCAGGCATCGACCAGGGTCTTGAGCTTGGCCACATGCGCCTCGGCCTGTGGGTCGATCTTGCCCGGCTGGCTTTGCGGGTAGGCGGCCTGGCCGATGTACTCGCCTTTTTTCAGGCCGGCCACCGGCGCCACGATTTGCCAGAGTTCTTCGGTGATGAAAGGCAGCACCGGGTGCGCCAGTCGCAGGATGGCTTCCAGCGTGCGGATCAGCGTGCGGCGTGTGGCGCGCTGCTGGGCCGGTGTGCCGGTCTGGATCTGCACCTTGGCGATTTCCAGGTACCAGTCGCAGAACT
>JAZKIE010000432.1:0-1592 GCA_040385025.1 Pseudomonadota bacterium
TGCCGCCAGGGGCCGCCGCCATCTGCAGCATCTTGCGCACCGCGCGCGCGTTGTCGGCAGAAAAAACCTTGACGCCGACGGCTGGCTCGCCGCTCTTGAGCATGGTGACCGGAATGATCTGTCCGTCGTGGGCCAGGGCCGTGTAGGAATGCGCCATCTGAAACAGGGAGGCAGACAGGCCGTAGCCATACGACATGGTCGCCTGCTCCACCGGCCGCCAGGTTTTCCATGGCCGCAACCGGCCTGTGACTGCGCCGGGAAACTGGATCTGCGGCTTCTGGCCGTAACCGAGCGCGGTGTAGGTGTCCCACATCTCGTGCGGACTCATCTTTTGCGCGATCTTGAGCGCGCCGACGTTGCTCGACTTCTGGATCACGCCTTCGACGGTCAGCGTGCCGTAGTTGTGGGTGTCGCTGATGGTGAAGCCGCCCAGGCTGAAACGGCCCGGTCCGGTTTCGATCAAGGTTTGTGGTTTGATCCGGCCGGCCTCGAGCGCCATGGCGACCGTGATCGGTTTCATGGTCGAGCCGGGCTCGAAGGTATCGGTGATGGCGCGGTTGCGCAATTGCTCACCGGTCAGGTTCTGCCGCTTGTTCGGCACATAACTCGGGTAGTTGGCCAACGCCAGCACCTCGCCGGTGATGGTGTCGAGCACCACCACGCTGCCAGCCTTGGCCTTGCGCGCAATGACCGCGTCGCGCAGCTTCTGGTAGGCGAAAAACTGCACCTTGCTGTCCAGGCTGAGCTGAATGTCCTTGCCTTCAAGCGGCGGCACCTGCTCGCCAACGTCTTCAACGACCCGGCCCAGCCTGTCCTTGATCACCTTGCGCGACCCGGCCTTGCCGGCCAGTTCCTTGTTGAAAGCCAACTCGATGCCTTCCTGACCGCGGTCTTCCACATTGGTGAAGCCGACCACATGGGCGGCCGTTTCGCCTTCCGGGTACTGGCGCTTGTATTCCTTGCGCTGGTAGATGCCCTTGATGCCGAGGGCATGGATCTTCTGGGCGATGGGCTCGTCCACCTGACGCTTGATCCAGACAAAGGTCTTGTCTTCGTCAGCCAGTTTTTTGTTCAGCTCGACCAGCGGCATTTCCAGCAGACGGGCCAGCTCGGCAAGTTGCGTGCGGTTGGCATCCACATCCTCGGGAATGGCCCAGATACTGGGTGCCACCACGCTGGTGGCCAGCAGCAAGCCATTGCGGTCCAGGATGCGGCCGCGGTTCGCAGGCAATTCCAGCGTACGCGCAAAACGCACCTGCCCTTGCCGCTGGAAGAAGTCGTTGCCGATGACCTGAACATAGGCCGCGCGGCCAGCCAGACCGGCAAAGGCCAGCGCAATGCCGGCCACGATCAGCTTGCTGCGCCAGACCGGCGTCTTGCTCGCCAGCAACGGGCTGGACGAATAAAGCACGCTCCTGCTCACGGCGCGACCCCGCCTGCCGGCGCCTGTTTGTAGCGCACATACTCGGTGATGGCCGGCGTGGCCGTGCGCATCTGCAGGCGCTCTTTCGAAATTTGCTCCACGCGCAGCGGCGTGGCCTGGGCGCGTTTTTCAACCTGCAGGCGCTCCCTGTCGGTTTCCAGCTTGCGGC
>JAZKIE010000433.1:0-3865 GCA_040385025.1 Pseudomonadota bacterium
ACACATGGCCGCCGTGTTTGGCAAGCTTGATGTCCTGCCCGTAATCGGTCTTGAAAATAAAGCGCATGGGACCTTAAACTTTCTTGCGGAGTTTTTCGCCGAACAAACCACTGGGCTTGACCATCAGCATGATCAGCACCACCACATAGGCTGCGATGTCCTTGATGCCGTCGGGCGCATAAAAGCCGGCCATGGATTCGACGATGCCGATGACCAGGCCGCCGACAATGGCGCCAGGCAAGCTGCCGAAGCCGCCGACCACCGCCGCCGGAAAAGCCTTCAAGCCGATGAAGCCCATGTTGGCGTGCACAAAGGTGATGGGTGCGAGCAGCAGGCCGGCGACGGCCGCGACCGCAGCAGCCAGTCCCCACACCAGGCCATTGATGCGTTTGACCGGAATGCCCATGTAGTAAGCGGCCAGCTGGTTCTGCGAGGACGCCTGCATCGCGATACCGATCTTGCTGTACTTGAACGCCGCAAACAGCACCAGGCACAACACAGCGGTGGTGCCGATGACGGCCATTTTTTCGACATTGAGAACCAGGGCGCCGAGGTTCCAGATCTGGTCCTTGTAAGGCACGGGCAGGGTGTGGGTTTCGGTGCCAATGCCGGGGATCATGGTGATCAGGCCGCGCGCCGTGTAGCCGACACCGATGGTCAGCATCACGATGGAAAACGCCGGCTGGCCCAGGATGGGCCGTATCACCAGCCGCTCCAGCAGCACGCCGAACAGGGCCATGCCGGCAATCGAGCTGAGGATGGCCAGCCAGTAAGGAAAGCCCAGCATGGTCATGCAGGCCAGGCCGCCGAAAGCGCCCAGCATCATGAGCTCGCCCTGGGCGAAGCTGACTGTCTCGGTGGCCTTGTAGATGAGCACAAAACCCAGGGCAATCAGCCCGTAGATACAGCCTTGCGCGGTGCCGTCGATGATCAATTGCAATAGCTGCACATTTACTCCACGATAATTTTCATCAAGCAATTGCCTGGTGAAAATAATTTGCCATTCAAAAAAACGGGAAGAGCGGACTTTCGATCCGGTCTAACCCTGACTGCGTTGATCATGAGCGGCACTTGATCAAAAAATCAATCCGGATTGGTGCCGGGTTGGGTTTCTACGGAGACACCTGGAAACCCGTGCCCGCCAGCATCGAACCCGGCGGCGTTCAGTACCTCTCCCGCGATCCACCGGCCTTGCTCAAATGGGTCATCCTGCATCAAGACTTTTGCCTGCAGATGCCCGGCGATATGCCCTGTGTTCTCCATGTGGGTTGATCATGTGCCTATTGAATTGCCAGCATGTATCTGGCGTGTGTCACTTCAGACCGGGTTTGTATGACTCCATGTGCGGCGCTATGCTAGATATGTTGAGATACATTCCCGCGTCGCTGTGGTGACAGGCGGCGAAGTTTTACAACAGCTCAAAGACCTTGTAGCGGCGCACATGTTCTATCAGGGCAAGGTTGACGCGCAGTGATCACATGGGTCTTTGCGAGGGCCTGCCTGGATGCACGGCCGAGCGGTGGCCTTGTAGCGGTGCCGTCGATGATCAATTGCAATAACTGCACATTTACTCCACAATAAATTTTTACAAAGCAGACGCTTGGTAAAAATAGCCCACAGCCGGAAACTGCTCGGGCGCGTTTTTTTTTCGGGTTTGAAATTTGACGGGGTTGATCATGAGCTGCATTCAATGAAAAAATCAATCCGGATTGGTGCCGGGTTGGGTTTCTACGGAGACGCATGGGAACCGGTGCGCGCGAGCATTGAAAAAGGCGGTGTGGATTACATCGCCAGCGACCATCTGGCCGAGCTCACGCTGGCCATCCTGCAGAAGGATTTGCAACGCGACGCTTCACTGGGCTACGCTAGGGACGTGGTGCCTTTTCTTATGGCTTTGTGGCCGGCGATGGCGCAGCGAAAAGTTCGTTTTATTTGCAACGCCGGCGGGCTCAATCCGGCCGGTGCGGCGGCGGCGGTCCGCGCCGCTTTTGCGGCCAAAGGCTGGTCCGCGCGCGTCGCCGTTGTGACAGGCGATGAGGTGTTGCAAGAGGTCCATGGCCTGGCACCGCCGCATATGTTCAGCGGCGCCGCGTTTGATACGGTGCGTGATCGCATGGTGTTTGCCAACGCCTATCTCGGCGCGCGGCCCGTCATTGCTGCGCTGCAAAAAGGCGCGGACATTGTCATCACCGGCCGGGTTGCCGACGCCGCGCTTTTCCTCGGGCCGCTGGCGCATGCGTTCAACTGGAACCTCGGTGATGAACAGCCTGCATCGCAGGCCGACCTGGACCGGCTGGCGCAGGGCCTGGCGGTTGGCCATCTGCTCGAATGTTCGGGTCAGGGCAGCGGCGGCAACTTCGGCAGCCTGCAGGCCTGGAAGGACATTCCGGATCTGGCCCACATTGGGTACCCGATTGCCGAGGTCAGCGAAGACGGCAGTGCCGTCATCACCAAGGCGCCGGGCACCGGCGGGCGCATCAACTTTGACACGGTGCGCCAGCAACTGCTGTACGAGGTGCACAACCCGCACGCCTACATGTCGCCTGATGTGGTGCTGGACCTGTCCACCATCCAGCTGGAGGATTTGGGTCAGGACCGCGTCTCCATGACGGGCGCGACCGGCCATGCGCGCACGGAAAACCTCAAGGTGGTGGGCGGTTACCGCGACGGCTTCAAGGCCGAGGTGACCTGGGGCTTCAGCTGGCCCGATGCCTACGACAAGGCGCTGGCGGCGGTGGAGATGGTGAAGGCGCAACTGGCCGACAAGGCGGTGCCGCACGAGGCGCTGTTTGTTGAATTTCCGGGTTTGAATTCGGCGCACGGCGCGCTGGCACCGCTGCCTGATGTTAAAGCGCTGGCCGAGCTGAACGAGGTCTGGGTGCGCATGGTGATACACACACGCGACAAAAAAGCCGCCGACGGTTTCGGCCGGCTGTTTCCCTGGATGGCACTGAGCGGACCGGCGTATACCTGCGGCTTTCAGGGCCTGCACAACAGCAGCGAGTTGCTGGGCATCTGGCCGGCGCTGATCAATCGCCAGGCCGTCGAATCGCGCGCTCGCGTGGAGGTGCTGCAGACATGAGCGCGCCCATGCAAAAAATCCGGCTCGCGGATCTGGCGCATGCGCGCAGCGGCGACAAGGCCGACTGGGTGGACTTCGGCCTGTTCGCCTGGCATGCGGCCGGCTACGCGGTGCTGGCGCGCGAGGTCACGGCGCAGCGGGTGGCGGACCACTTCGCGCCCTGGCTGCCGGGCCGGGTCGAGTGCTGGCCGCTGCCCAACATCCTGGCGATCAAGCTGGTGCTGCACGACGCGCTGCAAGGCGGCGGCGCCCGCAACCTGCGGCTGGACAACCTCGGCAAATCCATGGCGGCGGCCTTGCTGCGCATGGAAATCAATGTGAGCGCCGATGAACTCGCCGCCTGTCGGGCGGCGCCGCGTGTGGGCTGGTGGGGAGATCAAAAGTGACAGTACATATTGAAAGGGACGGCGACGTGACTGTCATCACGCTGGACCGCCCAGACGTACGCAATGCCGTGGACAGCGATCATGCGCGTGCTTTGTACGAAGCGTTTCTGGTTTTCGACACCGACGACAGCGCAAAAGTCGCGGTGTTCCACGGCGCGCATGGGCACTTTTGCGCCGGCTGGGATTTGCAGTTTGGCGCGAAGATGCTGCGCGAAGCCCAGGCTGGCGATGCCGGGGTGTTTGCGGCGCTGGAGTTTCAGGCGGAAGACCGCAAGCCCGCAGGTCCCATGGGCCCGTCACGCCTGCTGCTGTCCAAACCGGTCATCGCCGCCGTCAGCGGCGCGGCTGTGGCCGGCGGCATGGAGCTGGCGCTGTGGTGCGACATGCGGGTGATGGA
>JAZKIE010000434.1:0-11089 GCA_040385025.1 Pseudomonadota bacterium
GTTTGCCGCTCCAGGTGGGACCAGCGCCTGACCAGGCGTGTCGACAGGTATTGCAGGCGCGCCAGTTCGACCTGCAGCTTGCCCTCGTGGCTGCGCGCGCGCTGGCCAAAAATCTCAAGAATCAGCAAGGTTCGGTCATTAACCGGAAGACCCAGCACCCGCTCCAGGTTGCGCTGTTGGGCCGGGCTCAAGGACTGGTCGAAAAGAATTTCACTGGCACCGGTTTCCAGGGCCAGCATCTTGATTTCGTCGGCCTTGCCACTGCCGATAAATAACGCGGCATCGGGTGCGCGACGCTTGCACACCACGCGCGCAACCGGCTGCAGGCCGGCCGTCTGGGCCAGCAGGCCCAGCTCTTCCAGACCGGCATCAAAATTGGGAGCGCCCAGATCAACCCCGACCAGAATGGCCAGGGGGGACGACGTCAGGGGGGTGTCCAGAGGCCTCAGCTGGCTGGGCTTTCCGGGGTTTCGGCCGCAGCGAAGTTGACGGCACGACCAGGAACAATGGTCGAAATCGCGTGCTTGTAAACCATCTGGGTGACGGTATTGCGCAGCAGCACAACGTATTGATCGAAAGATTCGATCTGGCCTTGAAGCTTGATGCCGTTAACGAGGTAAATCGAAACCGGCACATGCTCGCGGCGCAAAGTGTTGAGGAACGGGTCCTGCAACAGCTGACCTTTGTTATTGCTCACGATATTTTCCGTGTTCAAGAGTTGATAGAACTTCACCTTACCACAGGCCATCCGCCGCAAATGTAGGTTTAGGCTGAATCTTTGTCGGCGAAAGGGTTGCTCGACGATTTCATCTGGATGCGCAGTGGCGTGCCCACCAGATCGAACTCCTTGCGAAAGCGCCCCTCCAGGAAGCGCTTGTAGGAGTCCGTCACGTGTTCCAGTGAATTGCCGTGGACGATGATGATGGGCGGGTTCATGCCGCCCTGGTGCGCATAACGCAGCTTGGGGCGGAACATGCCGGCGCGCTGCGGGCTCTGGAACTGCACCGCCTCCAGCAGCAAACGGGTCAGCACGGGGGTGGACATCTTGCGGTTGGCCGAGGCGTGGGCCTGGACGATGGATTTCCAGACCGGGGCCAGGCCCTGCCGCTTGATCGCTGAAATATTGTGGATGGACGCGAATTTCAGGAAAGACAGGCGGGTCTCGACCGAGCGCTCCAGGGTTTCGCGCTGGTAACTGTCCACCGCGTCCCATTTGTTGACCGCCAGCACCACGGCGCGGCCGCTTTCCAGGATATAGCCGGCGATGTGGGCGTCCTGGTCGGTCACGCCCTGGGTCGCGTCCAGCAGCAGCAGCACCACATTGGCGCTTTCAATGGCCTGCAGGGTCTTGACCACGGAGAACTTCTCGATGGCCTCAAACACCTTGCCTTTGCGGCGAAGACCGGCGGTGTCTATCAGCTCGAATTTCTGGCCGGCTTTTTCAAAGGGCACCGAAATCGCGTCGCGCGTCGTGCCCGGCTGGTCAAAGGCAACCAGCCGTTCTTCACCGAGCCAGGTGTTGATCAGCGTCGACTTGCCGACGTTGGGACGGCCGGCAACCGCGAGCTTGATCACGGTCGGGTCGGCGGGCTCACCCTCCTCGTCCGGGTCCGGCAAATTGAGCGGCTGCAGGGCCAGTTCAACCAGGGTGCGCATACCCTGGCCATGGGAGGCGGACACGGCGAGAACTTCGCCGAGGCCGAGCTCGAAAAACTCGGACAGTTGCACCCCTTCGGTCATGCCTTCGGCCTTGTTGGCCGTCAGCACCGTCGGTTTGCCCAGCTTGCGCAGGTAGCGGGCAATTTCATGGTCCTGGGCGTTCACGCCAGCGCGTGCATCGACGACAAACACCACCACATCGGCTTCGGCCACCGCCTGCCGGGTCTGTTTGGCCATTTCCTTGTAAATGCCGTCGATGGCCTTGGGCTCGAAGCCGCCGGTGTCGATGACGATGAACTCCTGGGAGCCCAGGCGGCCGTTGCCGTAATGCCGGTCCCGCGTCAGGCCGGCATAGTCGGCCACGATCGCATCACGCGACTTGGTCAGCCGGTTAAAAATTGTCGATTTGCCCACATTGGGGCGACCGACCAGGGCGAGAACAGGTTTCATCAATACATTTCACAGCCAGGGTATGGCTGGTTGGACTTCAAGCTTGAGCCGTGGACCGGTGGAAATCACCTCGTCCACGCACAAGCGTCATTCAGGCGCAAAACCGTAGACGGCGCCGGAGCGGCTCACGGTAATCAAGGTGTTGGCCGCCAGCACCGGCGAGGCCGCCACTGGCGAACCATCCGTGGTGAGGCGGTTCATCACGGAGCCGTCGGCGCGCGACAGCAGGTGAATGAAGCCGGCCGAATCGCCAATGGCGATGGAGCGTCCCACCACCACCGGTGAAGTCAGGTTGCGGTAACGCAGGCGGTCCGTGCTCCAGGCACTTTCACCATCGCTGCGGCGCCAGGCCAGCACCCTGCCGTCGGCTTCGGTGCCAAACACCAGGCTGTCGTCGCCGTCCACCCCTTGGGCGCCGTTGGCGGGTTTGCTCCACAACAGGGTACCGCGCCCGGCATCCACACAACCGACGCTGGCCTGAAAGGCACGGGCGCACACCGTGTTGGCGTTGCGGCTCACCGTGCCGACCAGATCGACCAGGCGCTCCACGTCATTGATGCCACGGGGCGAGGCAATCGGTGCTTCCCACAGGATGCTGCCGTTGAGCGGGTTCAGCCCGGTCAGCCTGCCGGCCAGGCCTACCACCAGCGTGTTACCGACGGCCAGCATGACGCCGGACTGGCGCAGCACCAGCGGCTCACTGGGGCGCTGCTGGGTCCAGAGCTTGCGGCCGGTCTGGCCGTCAAAGGCATTGACCGAGCGGTCGGCGGCCAGAATAAAAACCCGTCCGCCAGCAACAAAGGGCGAACTGAAAGCCTGCGCCGCCAGCTTCTGGCGCCAGACCTCGCGGCCGCCGGCCAGGGCCACCACTTCATTGGCGCGCGTCACTACAGCGGCCAGTTGGCCGTCGCTGCCCACGCCAGCGGCAATCGGCGTGCCGATGTTGGTTCGCCAGAGGTCGCGCCCGGTTCGGGCGTCCAGCGAAGCCACCGTGCCGTCCGCGCTGGCAAGCACCACCGCGTCACCAGCCACCTCGACTTCGAGCGGGAAACCGACTTCACCAATGCGGGCGGTCCAGGCTTGCCGAACCGGCACCAGCGCAACCACGGGCTGCAATTCGGCCGGCTGCGGTTTCTTGACCGAGCTGCCAAAAAATCCGCTGAACATCGAACAACCGGACAAAAGTGCTATTAAAACAATAGCTGCCGGCGCTTTAGTGGCTTGGGCCAGAGGCATAAAAGACTTGAAAATCACTGCTTGACCTCCGTGGCGGACGCGGGAGAAGCTGCAGCGGCTGCTGCAGGAACGGGCAATGCCGCTGACGGATTGATACCGAGCGCATTGAGTTTGACCTCGACCAGGCGCCGGTACTCGGTGCGCTCGTCCATGCCTTTCCAGGCTTTTTCGTATTCAGCTTTGGCTTCGCTTTTTTTGCCCTGCGCAGCAAACACGTCGCCGCGCCGGTCTGCCACCAGCGCCGTGAACTCCTTGGGGAAAGAGCCTGACAGTTGCGCAAGCGCTTCGTCATGGGCCTTGGCTTCGAGCAGCACCCCCGACAGCCGCAGCTTGGCAATCGCCTGGTAACCTTCGTCGGCGCTTTTGCTGGCCACCAAGGTCAGGGCGGCCTTGGCGCCAGCGACATTGCCCTGGTCGTAAAAGAACTTCGCAGCGAGCAGCCCGGCTTGCTGCGCGAATGCCGTGCCACCGAACTTGTCCTTCATGTCGGCCAGCGAGCGATCCAGGCGGCTGGCGTCCCCGGACGTGGCAGCACGCTCCACCTCGTCATACATGACGGCGGCCTGCGCCTGCTGGCTGCGCTGCCAGTAGTGGTAGCCGTTCCACGCGGCGAAGGCGCCGAAAACCACAATCAAGCCCCAGGTGATCAGGTTGCCGTATTGCTTCCAGAAGTGCTTGAGCTCGTCAAGCTGCTCCTGTTCTTCCAAATCGAGATGTTTTGCCATAAAGCGCTTCGTGTTCTGTCCGGTAATGTAGGTTGATGCCCAACAAAGAGTGTCGATTGTAGGGTGCGTGTCAGCCGGCGCTGCGCAGCCCCTGCGCCCAGGCGGGAATGGCGTCCAATGGCTGCAGGACCTGGGCTTGCGCAGCATCGCCCTTGTCTGCGCGCAAGGCCTTGACCGCCACGCAGCCCTCTGCCAGCTCGGCCTGGCCAAAAATCAGCGCAAAACGTGCACCGCTGCCATCGGCTTTCTTGAACTGGGACTTCATGCTGCCCATGCCGTCGGCGCTGCCGGCGTGCATCTGCACACTGACACCTGCGGCACGCAGTGCCTGCAGGGCACGCGAGGCAATGGGCCAGGCTGCTGCGTCGGGAATGATGGCATAGGCATCCGGCACCGGCAGCTCAACCACCGTGCCCTGCTCCTTGATCAGTTCCAGCACACGCTCGACGCCGAGCGCCCAGCCCACCGCAGGCGCAGCCTTGCCGCCCATCTGTTCGATCAAATAGTCATAGCGCCCGCCTGCACAAATTGTCCCCTGGGCGCCAAGCCGGTCGGTGACAAACTCGAACACCGTCAGGTTGTAGTAGTCCAGCCCGCGCACCAGCCGGTGATTCAGGGTCCAGGGCACGGCGTTGGCATCGAGAATGGCTTTCAGTCCCTCAAAATGCGCGAGTGATTCGGGACCCAGAAAATCAAGCAGCCGCGGCGCACTGTCCACCACAGCCTTCATCGCCGGGTTTTTGCTATCGAGAATACGCAGCGGGTTGCTGTGAAGGCGCCTGCGCGCCTCTTCATCGAGCAGGTCTGCATGTTGTTCCAGGTGGGCAATCAGTTCGGCACGATGCTGCGCACGTTCTTCGGGCTGGCCCAGGCTGTTGATCTCCAGCCGCCAGTCGTTCAGCCCGAGTTCTTTCCAGAGTGCTGCCGCCAGCAGGATCAGCTCGGCATCGACATCCGGCCCCGCAAAGCCCAAAGCCTCCGCGCCGATCTGGTGGAACTGGCGATAACGACCGCGCTGTGGGCGCTCGCGGCGAAACATCGGCCCCATGTAATACAGCCGTTTGCCACCTTCGTAGAGCAGGTTGTGCTCGGTCACCGCACGAACCACGCTGGCGGTGTTTTCGGGCCGCATCGTCAGATGGTCATGTTTGCCATCCTTGTCGGCACGGTCGTCGAAAGAATACATTTCCTTCTCGACGATGTCGGTCACCTCGCCAATGCCGCGCACAAACAGCTGGGTGTGCTCCAGAATCGGTGTGCGGATATTGCGGTAGGCATAACGCGCCATCATGGCGCGGACCTTGTCTTCCAGCCATTCCCAGCGCGCCGAATCGGGCGGCAATATGTCGTTCATGCCTTTGACGGCAGTCAGTTTTTCAGCCATGGAATTTCTTAAGCGACCTGGGCGACGGCTACCGTGCCAAAGCGCTTTTCAATGTAGTTTTCGACAATAACCCGGAACTCCTGCGCAATGCGGTCGCCGCGCAGGGTCACACTTTTTTCGCCGTCGATATAGACCGGCGCGGCCGGCGCCTCACCGGAACCCGGCAGGCTGATGCCGATGTCGGCATGTTTGCTCTCGCCCGGTCCGTTGACGATGCAGCCCATCACAGCCACCTTCATCTTCTCGACGCCGGGGTATTTCTCGCGCCAGACCGGCATCTGGGCGCGCAGGAAGTCGTCAATTTCCTTGGTCAGTTCCTGGAAGGTGGTGCTGGTGGTGCGGCCGCAACCAGGACAGGCCGTGACGCTGGGCACAAAGCTGCGAAGCCCCAGCGCCTGCAGGATTTCAGAGGCCACGACCACTTCCTGGGTACGTGCTTCACCGGGCTGAGGCGTCAGCGAGACACGGATGGTGTCGCCAATGCCCTCCTGCAGCAGGACCGCCAGGGCAGCGCTGGAGGCCACCGTGCCCTTGGTGCCCATGCCGGCTTCGGTCAGCCCCAGATGCAGGGCGTAGCGCGAGCGTTTCGACAGTTCACGGTACACCGAGATCAGGTCCTGCACACCGCTGACCTTGCAGGACAGGATGATCTGGTTTTTGTCCATGCCCATTTGTTCGGCCAGCACAGCGGAATCGATGGCCGAGGTGATCAGGGCCTCGTACATCACCTGTTTGGCATCCCAGGGTTGGGGGCGGCGGCTGTTCTCGTCCATCAGGCTGGCGAGCAGTTCCTGGTCCAGGCTGCCCCAGTTGACACCGATACGCACGGGCTTGTTCCAGCGGATGGCGGCCTCGATCATCTGGCCAAACTGCCGGTCGTGTTTGTCGCCCTTGCCCACATTGCCGGGGTTGATGCGGTATTTGGACAAGGCCTCGGCACAGGCCGGGTAATCGGTCAGCAGGCGGTGGCCGTTGTAGTGAAAGTCGCCGATCAGCGGCACGTCGATGCCCATGCGATCGAGCTGCTCACGCACATAAGGCACGGCCTGGGCCGCCTCGGGCGTGTTGACGGTGATGCGAACCATCTCCGAGCCGGCCAGCGCGAGTTCCTTGACCTGGATGGCGGTGCCGATGGCATCGACGGTATCGGTGTTGGTCATGGACTGCACGCGCACCGGCGCATCGCCGCCCACCGTGACCACGCGCGAGCCCCAGACCACCCGCGCCTGCGCGGACATACGTGCCTTGGGCGCAGCCGAGTCAATCGGTAAACAGACAGCCACTATTTCACCTCGAAACGTGCGACGTTGTCTTTGGCGACCGCGCCCAGATCAAAGGGACGGCCACGCACTTGCACCTGCGTGGCATCAACCCGGCCCACCACCGCAGCCAGCGGCAGGGCGCCCGACGCACTGGCGGCCTCGCCGGCGGCCAGGGTGCGGCGCAACACCACCACCCCTTTGGCGTCGGTGACTTCTACCCAGGACTCGCCTTTGGCCGTGAACAGGATGACGCCACCGGCTACCGCTGACGAGGGCGCTGTTGCTTGCGCAGTTGTTGCGGGCGGTGCTTCGGCGGGACTCGCAGCCGGCACCAAAAGCGCGGAACCTGCAGACAAACCGGGGGCCGTGGCAGGCGAAGCAGGCAGGCCGCTCCCGGCGGCAACCGGACTTTCCGGCACCGCAGGGCCGGGGCTTTCCCGCACTGGCGCAGGCGTCGCCGCGAAACCGGCGGGCGCCGGTTGGGGCGCGGCCACAGACGCAGACGAACCGGCCAAGGGCTGAACCGCCATCTCCTGCTGCTGGACCCCGGGCAAAAAGATCAGCACCAGCGCACCCAGCAACAGCAGCAGCCCGGCCAGAACCGCCGGCCGGGACACCTGCGCCCACAGCGAGGGGCCAGGCCCATCACTCGGGGATCGAAATGGCGTGTTGATGCTGGTCTGCTGGTAATCAAGGCGCGGCTTGCCGGTTTGTGGCAAAAGCGCCAGCACCTGGCCAGCGTCCATCTTGAGTGTGCGGCAAACGCTTGACGCCAGCGCACGCACAAAAACCGCATCGGGCAGCAAGTCCAGCCGGTCAGCCTCAAGTGCTTCGAGTTTTTTCACTGGCACCTTCAGCGCAACGGCCAGCGCAGCAATGTGCAGGCCGGCTGCCTCGCGTGCCTGCCTGAGCAGCGCTCCTGCGCTTTCCGCTGGCGCGGGCGATTCGTCTCGCGCAGAATCCTCCATCGGCGTGGCCGAGCTGCCTGGCCCTGGGCCATCAAATTCACTCATTGAAGGCCCCTTTGTCATAAGCTGCTGCCTCACGCGATGCACCGTAGCGTTTTTTCAACTGGTCTGCCAACTGCAACATCGCTTCACGGTTACCCAGGCTGCGCTCCACCTTGATGCCCAGCCAGAGGGTTTCAGCCCGGGCCAGATCGCTGTTGTTGACGCGACGGATGTAAAACTGCGCCCGAGTCAAGTCACCGCGCTGAAAAAGCGCCCTGGACAGATGGTAGGCCGTGATCGGGTTGCCGGCATCAAATTCATAGGACTGCGTCAGGCTGCGTTCACCTTCAGCCAGCTGGCCTGCACTGATCTGGCAAATGCCTTGTGTCATCAATGTTTTAGCCTGCCCTCCGTACTGGGGCATGGCGATAGCGCGACCAAACAGCGCAACGGATTCGCTGTACCGGTTTTGCTGGCAGAGCAGCCAGCCATAGTTGTGCAACACGTCACCGTCGCGGGGATTGAGCGCCAGGGCTTTGCGAAAACTGTCTTCGGCCAGCGCACTGTCGTTCAGGCGCATATAAACCAGGCCACGCAGGTTATGGGCTTCGGCAAAGGTCGGGTCGGCCGCCAGCGCCTGCTTTATTTCATCCAGCGCCACATTGGTCTGGCCCTGCTGGAAATAATTGGCGGCAAGCTCCAGGCGAATGCGCGCGCGCCTGCGACCATCTGTTTCGTCCGACTCGGTCATGATCTCGGCCCGCCCGCCAGGCGCCGATGCGGCGCCCGGATTGGCGGCACAGCCGGCCATCAGCACGGCCATCCAGCAGGCGAAAAGCCAGATCACGCGACGGACAAGCTTCATACACCGACCTCTCTGGAGACAATCTTGATGCCCTTGAGCATACCCTGCCGCTGTGACGCCATGCGTTGTTGCACGCCGGTGCGGTCCTGCACGTCGCCGGCCAGTTGGCCACAAGCCGCATCGATATCGTCGCCGCGCGTCTTGCGCACCGTGGTCACCATGCCCGCATCGATCAGGATCTTCGCGAAAGCCATCACCTGCGGCATGCCCGAGCGCTTCAGCCCCGAAGCCGGGAAGGGGTTGAACGGAATCAGGTTGAACTTGCACGACAGACCATTCACCGAATGCTTTTTCATCAAATCCACCAGTTGCTGCGCGTGTTCGGCCTGGTCGTTGACGCCATCGAGCATGCAGTATTCAAAGGTGATGAAATCGCGCGGTGCGGCGCTCTGATAACGGCTGCAGGCGTCAAGCAGCTCCGCAATCGGGTATTTTTTATTGAGCGGCACCAGATCGCTGCGCAGGGCATCCTGCGGCGCATGCAGCGACACCGCCAGGGCCACCGGGCAATCCTGGGCCAGGCGATCCATCATGGGCACCACGCCCGAAGTCGATACGGTCACACGTCGGCGCGACAGGCCGTAGGCATGGTCATCAAGCATCACGCGCAAGGCCGGCAACAGCTGCGAATAGTTCTGCAGCGGCTCGCCCATGCCCATCATCACGACGTTGGAAACCACACGGTCACTGCGGCCCAGGTGCTGGCGCAGGAAGTGCTCGGCAAACCACAGCTGGCCGATGATCTCGGCGGTGCCCAGGTTGCGGCTGAAACCCTGGTGTCCCGTCGAGCAAAAGCGGCAGCCGACGGCACAGCCGGCCTGCGAGGAAATGCACAGGGTGCCGCGGTCAGACTCGGGGATAAAAACCGTCTCGATCACATCACCAGCGCCGACATCGAACAGCCATTTGATGGTGCCGTCAGCCGAATCGTGGCGTGACACCACCTTCAGGCCCTGGATATGGGCGGAAGCAGGAAGTTTTTCACGCAGCGACTTCGCCAGATCGGTCATCTGGTCAAAATCTGTCGCGCCTTTTTGATGGATCCAGCGGAAAAGCTGGGTGGCACGGAAGCGTTTTTCTCCGAGCCCTTCGCAAAAGGCCGCCAGCCCTTCCAGATCGTAATCAAGCAGGTTGGCGGTCATTGCGGGGAGTGTGCGCCTTAGCGCGAATAGATGTTCATGCCCGCGAAGAAGAAGCTGATCTCCACCTGGGCAGTTTCAACGGCGTCGGAGCCATGCACGGCGTTGGCATCGATGCTGTCAGCAAAGTCGGCGCGGATGGTTCCAGCAGCGGCTTTCTTCGGGTCCGTCGCACCCATCAGGTCGCGGTGTTTCAGGATGGCGTTTTCGCCTTCGAGCGCAGAAATCACGACGGGGCCGGAAATCATGAAGGTCACCAGGTCCTTGAAGAAGGGACGCTCTTTATGCACGGCATAAAAAGCTTCGGCTTCACCGCGCGACAGGTGTGCCATGCGGGCGGCGACCACTTTCAGGCCGGCGGCCTCGAAACGTGCGTAGATTTGACCAATGACATTTTTTGCCACTGCGTCGGGTTTGATGATGGAGAGAGTGCGTTCGATCGCCATGAGATTTCCTTAACCTTGATTTTCTTGGATTTATTCAAATCGAATAAAGCCTCTGATTTTAACCCGCCACCAATCGCTTTGTTTGACAAGGGCGTGTGGCACGAATGGGGATTCAGCGGTTTCCGCCCCGGTTGCCACCGCCATTGCCCCGATTGCCGCCGCTCCGGTTGCCACCGCCACCGCCGCCTGGGCCTCCGCGCCGCTGACCGGTACCGCCACCTCCGCCGCCCCCACCACCGCCAGCGGGACCATTGCCCCCGCCGCGCCGCTGGCCCTGAGCCTGACGCTGGCGGGTAAAGGTTTCAGCACCGATGTAGCCGAAGGACGTTTTCATCGGGTCAGGCTGCGCACCGCCGGGGCCCTTGTCGGCACGGTCGCCGCGGCCACCGCCGTCGTCGCGGCGGCGCTGACCCTGGCCTGGATTGCCACCGAAATTTCCCGGCGGGCCGGACCGGGGAGCAGACCCGCCGTTGCCTCCGCCCGGACCGCGGCCCTTGCCACCGCCACCGCGACGCCGGTTGGCATCGCGCGGCGCGTCGTTGCGGGGCATGGGCGGCTGAAACTCATGCGGCCCCGGCTGCTCGCCATCGTCCTGGCCGGGTGCAGCTTGCTGCTCAGGCGGCCGGGCCGCTCCGCCATCCGTACGCCCTCGCCCACCGCGCGACCTGTCGTTGCGGCGTGGGCCGCGTGCGGGGCGGGACTCACCAGCGCCGTCTCCGGCTTCAGCCGGCATTTTCGGTCCGCGCGGGTCAGCGCGCGATTCCGAACGGCCGACCGCGCTGGTCAGAGCCCAGATGTCGCGTTCGTCGAGTTCCACAAAAGCACCCCGCTTGAGGCCGCGCGGGAGCACCACGGCGCCGTAACGGATGCGGATCAGGCGGCTGACGGCATGACCAACCGCTTCGAACATCCGGCGAACCTCGCGGTTGCGCCCTTCGGAGATGGTCACGCGGTACCAGCAATTGGCGCCCTC
>JAZKIE010000434.1:11189-22597 GCA_040385025.1 Pseudomonadota bacterium
TTGCCCTGAAACAGCTTGGGCAGTTTGCGAAACACCGTCGGCCGGTTTTGGGGGTCGTCATGCGACACCACTTCGCCGGAAGGCTTGTGATAGGCAATCACTCGCGGCGGCGGCGGGTCGATGCGCACCCGGATCGGCTTGCCATTGACCTTGACCGTGTCCCCGAACTGGATGCGCTGGCCAATGTGGGCCGGCTCGGCATTGACCGAAATTCGCCCTTCCAGTATCAGTTGCTCCATCTCGAGCCGCGACCCCAGACCGGCCTGGGCCAGTACCTTGTGCAACTTCGGTGTTTCCGGCTGGGGCAATAACACGCGTTTGGCCAGCTCCACCGCGACATCTTCCTCGTCGGCGTCAAATTGGCCCGTCACCACGTCGTCGAAGCGGTTCGCTGGCACGCCTGATGGCGGGGCCTGGCGAGACGGTCCGGCCTCATCTTCAGCGGCCGCAGGCGCCACATCCGCTATCAAATCAGGAGCTGCTTGCGCATTCTGGTTATGGGCTGAAGCCTTGTTTGGCTCTTCAATCTGGGAGGCCGGAACGGCCGGAGCCGGATTGTCGTTGGGGTTCATGCGGTGGCCGTTCAGGCGTGGGGATCAGGAGAGGCCTGGCCACTGGCCGGGGCTTCCTGCAAGCTGTCAAAGTCTGCCGGCTCGGCAGGGCTGGCTGCGGCCAACGCCGCTTCTGTTTCGTTGAGGGGTGCAGTGTCGGTGTCGCCAGGGACAGGCCCCGGCGCTTCCAGTGCCAGTGCATCTTCGCCAGCAGGCGAACCCGCCAGGCCGAATTCGATCTGCTCCAGCATGGACGCCTGGCCAGCCGCGCTGTCCATGGCCGGCAACTGGTCCAGCGATTCAACACCCAGGTCGTCGAGGAACTGCCGCGTTGTCGCGTACAGGCCGGGGCGCCCGACGGTTTCGCGGTGCCCGATCACTTCCACCCAGCCGCGGTCCTCAAGTTGCTTGAGAAGCAGGCTGTTGATGGTCACCCCGCGGATGTCCTCCATGTCACCGCGCGTCACCGGCTGGCGGTAGGCAATGATGGCCAGCGTCTCGAGCGTGGCGCGGGTGTAGCGCGGCGGCTTTTCGGGATGCAGGCGGTCCAGGAATTCGCGCATGTCGGGGCGGCTCTGGAAACGCCAGCCGGTCGCCACATGCACCAGTTCCACGCCGCGCCCGGACCAGTCGTTTTGCAGGTCCTCAAGCAGCAGCTTCAGGGTGTCGGCCGTCAGCGCCCCGTTGAACAAAACACCCATGTCGCGCACAGGCAGCGGCTGCTGCGCGCAAATCAGTGCCGTTTCGAGGACGCGCTTCGCATCCGTCGTATTCATGGTCTTGGTTCCGAAAATTAGTCGAGGTCAAGGCGCCTGGCAGCGCAATTCACATCATGCGCAAGCACTTCATCAGGGTGCGCCATGTGCGGGTAGCAGAAAACTACTGGCTTTGATTGTATCCCAGCCCCACGCCGGCCACGGCGGCCGCCAGATCAGCCGGCAGCGGCGACAGGAACTCCAGCGCCTCATGGGTCACGGGATGCTCAAAGGCCAGCCGGCACGCGTGCAAGGCCTGGCGCGCCAACCCGGCGACCGGCTTTCCGCCATACACCTCGTCCGCCACCAGCGGATGGCCGATGGCCGCCATGTGCACCCGGATTTGATGGGTCCGGCCCGTCTGTAACTTGCAGCGCACCAGGCAGAACCCGCCGTCGCTGCCCAGCCTGAAGATGCCGGTAGACGCGGTCTTGCCGGAATTCCTTTCCAGGTCCACCACCGCCATGCGCAGCCGGTTGCGCGGATCGCGGCCTATCGGGTCTTCCACCTGGCGCGCGGCCGGCCCCTGCCAATCGCCGTGGGCCAAGGCCAGATACTCCCGGCTGACGGTTCTGGCGGCGATCATCGCCACCAATTGGTCCATCACCTGGCGCTTGCGCGCCACAACCATCAGGCCGCTGGTGTCCTTGTCCAGCCGGTGCACAATGCCGGCGCGCGGCAGCAGGCCGGCCTGCGGATCGCGGCCCAGCAGGCCATTGAGCAGCGTGCCACTCCAGTTGCCGGGCGCCGGATGCACCACCAGCCCCGCCGGCTTGTTGACGACCAATAGATGCTCATCTTCAAACACGATCTCCAGCGCCATGGTTTCAGGTTTGAAGGCCTGGCTTTGCGGCGTCGGTTTGAGCTCGACCTGCAAGGTATTGCCGGCCTTCACACGTCCCGACGATTTGGTGACCGTCACGCCATTGAGCTGCACGGCCCCGGCTGCTATCAGTTGCTGCAAATAACTGCGGGAAAATTCAGGCACGGCCTGCGCGAGCGTGCGATCCAGGCGCTCACCGTGGCTGGCAACAGCAACCACAACCTGACGCAACTCGAACCCGGCACCGGCCTCCAGCTCGTCGGCGACCTCGTCAGACAAACCGTCCTCGGCATTGGTGCTCGATATAATCAATTTGCTTTGTTCAGAATCAGTCATTAACAGGATCAATTGCGATGTTTTCCACCAAATTATCGGTTGTTCCCGCTGCCTCCCCTTTTGCAGCAGCCCTGCTTGCCTGTGCCTTTGTGCTTTCGGCTTGCTCCACAACGACCGTGAAGGACCCGACTGCGGCCTGGAGCCCGAACAAGATTTATGCGGAGGCCCGTGACGAAGCCAGCGCCGGCGCGTACGACAAAGCCGTTCCACTGTTTGAAAAGCTCGAAGGCCGTGCCGCCGGCACGCCCCTGGCCCAGCAAGCGCAACTGGAAAAAGCCTACGCCCAGTACAAGGCTGGCGATCAGGCCCAGGCCCAGGCCACGCTGGACCGCTTCATGAAGCTGCATCCGTCCAGCCCGGCGATTGACTATGCCCTGTACCTCAAGGGACTGGTCACTTTCAACGACAACCTGGGCCTGTTCAGTTTTCTGTATCGACAGGATTTGTCGGAGCGCGACCAGAAAGCCGCCAAGGAGTCCTTCGACGCCTTCAAGGACCTGTCCAACCGGTTTCCCGATTCCAAGTACTCGGCCGATGCACGCCTTCGCATGACCTACATCGTCAACTCGCTGGCGCAGTATGAAGTCCATGTGGCTCGCTACTACTACACCCGCGGCGCCTACATTTCGGCCATCAACCGCGCGCAGACCGCCCTGACCGACTACCGCGACGTGCCAGTGCTGGAAGACGCGCTGTTTATCCTCTACAAATCCTACGATGCGCTGGGCATGGCGCAGTTGCGCGATGACGCCAAACGCGTGATGGAAAAAACCTATCCGAACAGCGAATACCTGACCAAGGGTTTCAGGTCGGTTGAGACGCCGTGGTACCGCTTCTGGTAAGCAGGTCCAGCCGTTCGTTCAGCTCGTCTTCTGATGCCAGCCTCTGCATGGCCGGCAGGGCCCGCAGCAGGCGCTTGCCGTAACCCATGACGGCCAGGCGGCTGTCGCAAATCACCAGTACCCCCTGATCGGTCTCGCGGCGGATCAAGCGGCCCGCACCCTGCTTGAGCGCCACGGCCGCTTCCGGAAGAAAATAGTCGTTGAAGGCACTTTTGCCGTCCGACTCCAGCGCCCGTGACTTGGCTTCCACCATGGGATCGTTGGGCGGAGGAAATGGCAACTTGTCGATGATCACCAGTTGCAGCGCCTCGCCCGGCACGTCGATGCCTTCCCAAAACGACGCCGACGCGACCAGCACACAAGCACGGCCACCGCCACTGTCGCCCTGCCGGAAGCGCTCAATCAGCATCCGTTTGGGCATGGCACCTTGCACCAGAACCTCGATATCACCCGCACCGTCGAAAGTCACCTGCAGCGCGTCACCGACGGCGCGCAAAGCGCGCAGTGTGGTGGTCAGCACCATCGTGCGCCCGCCCAGCCGTCGCGCCCAGCTCGCCGCCGATGCGGCCACCGCCGCCGTATGTGCCGGGTCGCCCGGTTTGGGAAAATTGCGCGGGACATAAAACGCAGCCTGGCGTGCATAGTCGAACGGGCTGCCGACGCGCAGCACCGAGGCCTCCGTCAACCCGCAAGGCCCGGTGAACCAGCTCAGGCGTTCGTCATCGCCCAGAGTGGCCGATGTGAATATCCAGGACTTCGCCGCCGCCTTGTCGTCCGCAAACACCCGTGTCTGCATGGCCTTCGCAATGTCCAGCGGCGACTCCACCAGACGCAACTGTGTCCCCACATCCAGCCAGCGAACCCCGCCCGGCTCGATCTGCGCCGAGAAGGCCTGCGCACGTTCTGCCAGTTCCAGCGCGCGTTCATGCAGGCGCACGAAGTCCGGCGCCATGTCAGTGACGCTGTCCAGGGCTGCGCAGGCAGCCTGCAGCGAGGTGCCCAGCGCTGCCAGGGCGCCTGACCACTCACCGGCGTTCAGCCCTTCGGGCACTGCTTCGTTCCAGCGCAGCTTGCTGCCCGGATAAGCCTTGCCCACGGACAGGCGCAAATCGCGGGCGGCTTGCTCGGTGGCGCCCGACAAGGCCTGCCAATCCGCCAGCCCGCGCGCCAGTTGCAAGCCAGTGGCCAGCATGTCGCGCGAAAAATCGAGCAATTGACCGGTCGACAGGTTCTTCCCGAGAAACTGCACACCGGTTTCGTTGAGCTGGTGCGCTTCGTCAAAAATGGCGATGCGTACCGTGGGCAGCAATTCGGCCATGCCTGATTCACGCACTGCCAGATCGGCAAAAAACAGATGGTGGTTGATGACCACCACATCGGCAGCAAGCGCTTCGCGGCGCGCCTGATTGACATGACAGGCTCGAAACCGCGGACAGGGGGAGCCCAGACAATTTTCGCGTGTGGAGGTCACCCAGGGAATCACCGGGGAGCGTTCGTCCAGGCCCGGCAGCTCCGCCAGATCACCGGTCGCGGTCCCCAGCGCCCACTTCTCCACCTTGGCAAGCGCGCCCAGCGACGTGCGCTCGGGAAAGCTCGCATCATGGCGAGCCATCTCCATGCGGTGCAGGCACAGGTAGCTGCCGCGCCCCTTCAGCAAGGCTGTGCTGACAGGCACCCCCAAGGCCTTGACCAGCGTCGGCAGATCGCGCCCGAACAACTGGTCCTGCAGTGCCTTGGTTGCGGTCGACAGCAACACCCGCTCGCCGCTGAGCAGCGCCGGTACCAGATAGGAGAAAGTCTTGCCAACCCCGGTGCTCGCCTCAACCACCAGCGGGTAAGCCCCTTCAATCGCCTGCGCCACGGCCAACGCCATCTCGGTTTGTCCGCTGCGGGGAACAAAGTGCTCGGTGGCGCGCGACAACACACCTTCAGGGGCGAAGGCCGCCAGGACTTGGGATGCCAGATTCATCAGGCAGGTTCGGGGGGGTCCAGCGACATCTCGAGTTGGGCGATCTGGTCCCGCAGCAGCAAGCGCCGCTTTTTCAGGCGCCTGAGCATCAACTCGTTGATGGGAATCGCATGCGATGTGATGTCCACCAGGGCATTGAGGTCTGCATGTTCGATTTTGAGGTCAATCAGGCGGCGCTCCGGGGAGTGTAGATTTATGTCCAAGGTTTTTTATCCGCGCGGCCTGCTTCGTCTGATAATACGTCGGTTACGGAGATAAATCGAGTCCCCATGGCTCGGCCATTGAATATGTCCAAAGGCTATCGAATCACAGCGTCCACCGGCATCCACAAGGGAGACCGCGACTATCAGCAAGATCAGGTTGCCCTGCTCAGCCATCCGCGCATTGCCGGCTGCATGCTCGGCATCGTGGCTGATGGCATGGGCGGGCGCAGCGGCGGGCGCAAGGCATCAGATCAGGTCATGATGACCGCCAAGCAATTGTTTGAGCGTTATGCACCGGCCAGCGATGATGCGCCATTTATGCTCAAGCAATTGGTGGAGGAGGCGCACACCGTCATCAAGCTGACGGCCATTTCCGCCGAACAGGAGCCGCACAGCACGCTTGCTGCGTTTCTGATCAACCCCGCCGGCGATTGCCACTGGGTGCATGCCGGCGATTCGCGTGTCTATCATTTTCACGGTGCCAAAATGGTCACACGCACGATCGACCACTCCTACGTTCAAACGCTGGTGGACAAGGGCGAGATCAGCGAAGACGAAGCCAACGTCCACCCGCAGTCCAATATCCTGATGGGCTGCCTGGGGACCGAAGAAGGCCCACCCGTCACCCAGCATTTCATACCGCAGTTGCGCCCCGGAGACTCATTGATCGCCTGCAGCGACGGCGTGTGGCACTACTTCAGCCCCAACGAAATGGGTTCCGCACTGTCCATGCTGTCACCGCGCGAAGCGACGGAATTCCTGATTCAAAAAGCCCGCTCTCGCGCCCATGGCGGCGGCGACAACCTGTCGCTGGTCATCGTCAAGCTCGAAGCCCTCGAATAAGGCCGCAGCGATTCCCTAGGGCGGCGTGGGCAGGGATTTGGCAGGCGCCTTGGTCTGCTCGCGCTGTTTTTGATCGCGGCTGGCTTTTCGCTCTTTCACCTCTTGCTGCTTGTCGTTGTATTTCTGGACCTCGTCAGCAACGGTGGCTTTTTTGTCGGCGCGGGCTTGCGCTCTTTCCTGAGAACCCTTGGCCCGGTTCGCGGCATCTGCGGCATTGAGCGCTTCGTTTTGTTTCAGGATGCCCCGCTCATCGGCCTTTTGCTGTGTGCGCTCTGCCCGCTCACGCGTTTCCTGCAGGGCCTGGGTGCGCCGCTCAGCGGCCTGCGCCAGAGCTTCGGCAGATGACTTTTCTTCTGTTTTCTGAATCTGGGCGGCAGCCTTTTCCCTGCGCTCCCGGTCATTGAGGGCGATTTCCTGCTGCCGGAGCAAGCCCATGGCTTCACGCCGGCGCGACTTAACCTCATTGAGGCAGTTGTTGGTGAAGAATTTTTTGTAACAAGCGGCATCTTCCACGTCAAAGCCGGCCTCCAGAACAACCCTTTCGGTGTTGATGCGTTCGCGCTCCTTTTGTGCAGCCACCGAAAAAAGGTCTTCCCTGGGCTGCGCCACAGCCATGAAACCGGAAGTCAGAACAAGCAGTAAAAGAAGTGTTTTTTTCATGTCAAGGTGGTATCCACGTCGCGCCGTTCCAGTGCCAGAAATTCCGCAGATTGCATTTCATTGAGTCTCGAAATCGTCCGTGGAAACTCATGGGCCAGGGGGCCTTCGGTGTACAACGCCTCAGGCATCACCTCGGCCGACATGATGAGTTTGACCCGGCGGTCGTAAAGCACATCCACCAGCCAGGTAAAGCGCCTCGCCTCGGAAGCCATGCGCACCGGCATGTAAGGTACATCGCTGAGCAACACAGTGTGGAACTGCGTGGCAATCTCCAGGTAATCGTTTTGTGAACGTGGTCCACCGCACAGGGTCTTGAAATCGAACCACACGACGCCCCCGGCCTTGCGCCGCGCATGGATCTGGCGCGACTCGATCTGCAGCACGGGAGACTCATCCTGGGACTCGGCCAGGCGTTCAAAAGTTTCCTTCATTTCCGCGTCGGCCTGTGGCCCGAGCGGCGTGTGGTACAGCCGGACCTGCTCCAGCGTGCGTCGCCGGTAGTCCGTGCCGTTGTCCACGCTCAGCACTTGCAGGTTTTCCTTGAGCAGCTCAATCGCCGGAAAAATGCGTTCCCGGTGCATGCCGTTGGGGTACAAATCATCAGGGTGAAAGTTGGACGTGGTGACAAACCCGACGCCGTTGTCAAACAGTGCCGTCAACAGGCGATGCAGGATCATCGCGTCGGTGATGTCGGCGACATGAAATTCATCAAAACAGATCAGGCGGTAACGCTTTGCAATGCGTTTGCCCAACTCGTCCAGCGGATTGGCCGTGCCCTGCAGGTCGCGCAACTCGCGGTGCACTTCACGCATGAACTCGTGAAAATGCAGCCGCGTCTTGCGCTTGAGAGGAACCGCGTTGTAAAAGCAGTCCATCAGAAAACTCTTGCCGCGCCCCACCCCGCCGTGCATGTAGACACCCTGCGGGATGTCGGGGCGGTTGATCAACTTTTTCAGCGGATTGGACCGTTGTTCCTTGTACGCCGCCCACTCGGTGGCGCAGCGTTCAAGCGCTTCAACCGCACGCAACTGAGCCGGGTCACTGGTGTAGCCCCGTGTTTTAAGTTCAGACGCGTACTCCGAGCGTACGGACATCGTGGCCTTGACCTGCGCGCTCAGAAATTCAAGGTGCGTTTATCAACGGCCAGGGCCGCTTCCTTGGTCGCTTCACTCAGCGAAGGATGGGCATGGCAGATTCTGGCAATGTCTTCCGAACTGGCGCGGAATTCCATGGCCACCACACATTCGGCAATCAGCTCACTGGCCATGGGCCCAACGATGTGGACGCCGAGAATCTCGTCGGTGGCGGCATCGGCCAGCATTTTGACCATGCCGGTGGTGTCACCCAGCGCGCGTGCGCGGCCGTTGGCCATGAACGGAAAAGTGCCCGCCTTGTAGGCGCGGCCAGCGGCCTTCAACTGTTCTTCTGTCTGGCCGACCCACGCGATCTCGGGGTTGGTGTAGATCACCCAGGGAATGGTGTTGAAGTTGACATGACCGTGCTGACCGGCGATACGCTCGGCCACCGCCACACCCTCTTCCTCGGCCTTGTGCGCCAGCATGGGGCCGCGCACCACATCACCGATGGCCCAAACATTGGGCAGGCTGGTTTTGCACTCGTCATCGACCACCACGGCGCCGCGTTCATCGAGCTTCAGGCCCACAGCCTCAGGGTTGAGACCCTGGGTGTTGGCGACACGGCCGATGGAGATGATCAGTTTGTCCACCTCCAGGGTCTGGGCCTCGCCCTTGGCATCGGTGTAGGCGACGCTGACGCCCTTCTTGCCGTTCTTGACTTCACCGACCTTCACGCCGAGCGCGATTTTCAGGCCCTGCTTGTCGAAAGCCTTTTTGGCCTCCTTCGCGATCTGCTGATCCACCGCACCCAGGAAGGTGGGCAGGCCTTCCAGCACCGTGACTTCGGCGCCCAGGCGGCGCCAGACCGAACCCATCTCGAGGCCGATCACACCCGAGCCGATCAGGCCGAGTTTTTTGGGGACGGCACCGATACGCAGCGCACCGTCGTTCGACAAGATGTTTTCTTCGTCGAAGGGTGTGCCGGGCAAAGCGCGCGCGCTGGAGCCGGTGGCGACGATGATGTGTTTGCCCGAAATGGTTTCTTCGGCAGCACCGGCAACCTGGATGTCATACAGGCCGTCTTTGGCTGCGGCAAAGGAACCGCGGCCGTGGAAAAAGGTGACCTTGTTTTTCTTGAACAGATAAACGATGCCATCGTTGTTCTGCTTGACGACGGTGTCCTTGCG
The DNA here is from genome assembly GCA_040385025.1 of Pseudomonadota bacterium. Lineage (GTDB taxonomy): Bacteria > Pseudomonadota > Gammaproteobacteria > Burkholderiales > Burkholderiaceae_C > Polaromonas. Next base: position 20,435 of record JAZKIE010000434.1, read on the forward strand.
GGCCAGCATCTTCGCAACGTCCAGTCCCAGGCCCTTGACCTCGATGCCGTGCTCAGCAAAGTGGTGGCTGGCATGGTCGAAATGCTCCGACGACTGCAGCAAAGCCTTGGAAGGAATGCAGCCGACGTTGGTGCAGGTACCGCCCAGGGCCGGGCCACCCTTGGCGTTTTTCCACTCGTCGATACAGGCCACGTTGAAGCCCAACTGGGCGGCCCGGATGGCGGCAATGTAGCCGCCGGGGCCGCCACCGATGACGACCACGTCAAATTGTTTGGCCATGCAGTACTCCTTAGATGTCAAACAACAGGCGAGCCGGGTCTTCCAGCGCTTCCTTCATCGCCACCAGGCCGAGCACGGCTTCGCGGCCGTCCACGATGCGGTGGTCGTAGCTCATGGCCAGGTAGTTCATCGGACGCACCACGATCTGGCCGTTTTCGACCACCGCGCGGTCCTTGGTGGCATGCACGCCGAGGATGGCCGACTGCGGCGGGTTGATGATGGGGGTGGACAGCATGGAGCCGAACACACCGCCATTGGAGATCGAGAAAGTGCCACCGGTCATCTCTTCAATGCCCAGCTTGCCGTCGCGTGCCTTGGCACCGTACTCGGCGATCTTCTTTTCGATATCGGCAAAACTCATCTGGTCGGCATTGCGCAGGATGGGCACCACCAGGCCGCGCGGCGAACCGACGGCGATACCGATGTCGAAGTAGCCGTGGTAGACGATGTCGTTGCCGTCCACCGAGGCATTGAGCACGGGGTATTTCTTGAGCGCATGCACCGCGGCCTTGACGAAAAAGCTCATGAAGCCGATCTTGGTGCCGTGTTCTTTTTCGAACTTCTCCTGGAAGCGTTTGCGCATTTCCATCACCGGCGCCATGTTGACCTCGTTGAAGGTGGTCAGGATGGCATTGGTCGATTGCGATTGCAGCAGACGCTCGGCGATGCGCGCGCGCAGGCGGCTCATGGGCACGCGCTGCTCGGGGCGCTCGCCGAGGTCATTGGCCTTCGCAGGCGCCGCCACTTGAGGCAAGGAAGTGGTTGGAGCCCCCGTCGATATTGCGCTGGCAGCTACTGATTTAGGAGCAGACCCGGAGGCCACCGCGCCCAGCACATCACCCTTGGTGACACGGCCGTCCTTGCCGGTGCCGGCCACCGAGCCGGAAGCCAGCTGGTTGTCGGCCATCAGTTTGGCCGCGGCCGGCATCGCCACGCCGGCCATGCTGCCACCCGATACGGCGGGGGCCGGAGCCGGCGCCGAAGCTGTAGCGGCAACTGGCGCTGCGGCGGCAGGCGCGGCTGCCGCCACCTTGCCTTCGGTATCGATGCGGGCAATCAGCTGCTCGGCCGTCACCGTGCCGCCATCGGCCACCAGGATTTCGGACAAGACGCCAGCGGCCGGGGCAGGCACTTCCAGCACCACCTTGTCGGTTTCGATCTCGATCAGGATTTCGTCGATGGCGATGGAATCGCCGACTTTTTTCTTCCACTGCAGCATGGTCGCTTCAGCGACGGACTCGGACAGCTGGGGGACTTTGACTTCTACGGTAGCCATGTAAATTCTTTCGGTATGTGGGGATGGACCAGGCACGCGCCACGCAGCGCGTGCGGCCGGTTCTTATTTGGTCAGGATGAAGCCCTTGAGCTTGCCGAAGGCGCCGTCCACCAGCGCCTTCTGCTGCTCCTGGTGCAGGTGCGAGTACCCGACGGCTGGCGACGCGGACGCTGCGCGGCCTGAATAACCCAGCTTCTGGCCTTCCGACATGTTCTCGTGGATGTAGTGCTGCACGAAGAACCACGCCCCCTGGTTTTGTGGCTCGTCCTGGCACCACACCACCTCGGTGAGATTCGGGTACTTCTTGAGTTCGCCGGCAAAAGCCTTGTGCGGGAAGGGATAGAGCTGCTCAACGCGCAGGATGGCGACATCGTCTGCGCCTTTTTCCTCGCGCTTTTTGGCCAGGTCGTAATAGACCTTGCCGGAGCAGGCCACCACACGCTTGACCTTGTCGGCCTTCAGGTCCTTGCTTTCCGGAATCACCGTCTGGAAGCCACCCTTGGTGAACTCGCTGAGCGGGGACGTGGCGTCCTTGTTGCGCAGCAGGGACTTGGGCGTCATGATGATCAGCGGCTTGCGCAGGTTGCGCACCATCTGGCGGCGCAACA
>JAZKIE010000435.1:0-1501 GCA_040385025.1 Pseudomonadota bacterium
GCCAGGATGCCGAGATAGTCGTCCGGCTCGCGGAAAAACTCGGCGATGAAACGGAACACGCCGTAACCGACCAGAAAGGCCGCGGACACCTGCCCGGTCTGGCGCGGTTTGCGTGCGTACAGCCACAGCAGCACAAACAGCAACAAACCCTCCAGCAGGAACTGGTAGACCTGTGAGGGATGGCGCGGCGCCAGCGTGCCGCTGTTCCTGAACACCATGCCCCAGGGCAAATCGGGGCTGCTCAGGCGGCCCCACAACTCGCCATTGATGAAGTTGCCGACGCGCCCGGCAGCCAGACCGGTCGGTACGCAGGGGGCGATCAGGTCCATCACCTGCAGCCAGGGTTTTTGCCGCGTGCGCGCAAACCAGATCTGCGACACCAGCACGCCCAGCATGCCGCCGTGGAAACTCATGCCGCCCTGCCAGACATACAGAATCTCCAGCGGGTGCGCCAGGTAATAGCCGGGCTTGTAAAACAGGCAGTAGCCAATACGCCCACCCAGCACCACACCCATCACGCCGAGGAACAGGATGTCCTCGATGTCCTTGCGGCTCCAGGCGGCGCTTCCCGTCATCGAGGCGTAGGGCTCATGGCGCAGACGGCGCATGCCCAGAAACAGGAACAGGCCGAAGGCAGCCAGGTAAGTCAGGCCGTACCAGTGAATGGCCAGCGGGCCCAACTGCAGGGCGACGGGGTCGATGGTGGGGTGGATCAGCATGCGGCTTATTGTGCCAGCGGCCACGAGCGAAGGGCCTTCAGCCGGGCCATGCCGGCGCGCAGTCCAGGAATCGCTTGACACAGGCAGGAGCTACCCCCTCTGGCCAGACCAGGCTGGTTTCGCACACCGGCACCTGGCGCCCCTTCTTGCCCGCCACACTGCGGTAGACCACACCGGGCCGCTGGAACTGCCGCACGCTGTCGGGCACCCAGGCCACGCCCAGGCCGGCCGATACCAGGTTGACAATGGTCTGCATCTGGATCGCTTCCTGCGCCACCTGCGGCAACTGCGCGGCGGCGTGGTACATGCCAAAAATCGCGTCGTACAGCGAAGGCAGGATGCGGCGCGGAAAAATCACCAGCGGTTGCGTCAGCACCTCGTCCAGCGCCAGGGACGCCTTTGTCGCCAGCGGATGCTGTTCGCTCAGCGCAAGCACCAGTGGTTCGCGGGCAACAAGACGGCTGTGCAGGCCGGGTGGCGCAAAACCCGGCGAATGCAGGATCACACCGGCATCGATGTCGTGGCGCTCAAAGGCCTGCAGTTGCATGTCGCCAGTGGCCTCCAGCAACTCAAGCTGGACCCGCGGGTTGTGCTCGCGAAAAGCCCGCACCCACGCGGGCAGCAAGGAAAAGCCTGCGGTGGACACAAAAGCCAGCCGCAGGCGGCCGAGCTCCCCGGCATCCGCCGCCCTCGCCTGTTCAGGCAGGGCTTGGGCCCGTGCCAGCAGGTCCAGCACCTGCGGCAGCAACGCCTCGCCCGCCGCCGTCATCTGCACGCTGCGT
>JAZKIE010000436.1:0-1711 GCA_040385025.1 Pseudomonadota bacterium
GTCTGGCCGCCTTCTTTCATGCCGTCCTTGAAACCCTTGACGGCGCCGCCCAGGTCACCGCCCATGTTTCTGAGTTTTTTGGTGCCAAACACCATCACGACGATCAGCAGAACGATCAGCCAGTGCCAAATGGAAAACGAGCCCATGTTTCTCTCCTAAGCTTTAATTGCAATGTTGCACAAGGTTAAGGCCATTCTAAAGGCCTTGCGTCCTGCTTCGCCCGAATAGCCCTGCATAGACCACCCCTGTGACCAAGGGTTCATCTGGGGCGCAACGCCGGCCCCGCAAGTGGGTAATTACCCTTTGAGCCAGGGCCGCGGGCCGCCCATCACATGGATGTGCAAATGGTGCACTTCCTGGCCGCCCTCGGCGCCGGTGTTGGTAACAATGCGAAAACCACCTTCGGGGTAGGGCTTGCAGCCTTTTTCAAGGGCCAACCGGGGCGCCAGCGCCATCATGCGGCCCAGCAGCGCCTCATGCGCCGGCCCGACCTGTGCCATCGACGCGATATGCGCCTTCGGAATCATCAAAAAATGCACCGGGGCCCAGGGGTTGATGTCGTCAAAGACAAAGATGTCAGCGTCTTCGTAAACCTTGCGGCTGGGGATTTTCCCGGCGGCGATTTTGCAGAAAATGCAGTTGTCGTCGTAGGCGTGGCTGGGCTGGCTCATGGTCGGCTGGGTGAAGGTTGACTCAAAGTTCGGGGTGCGAGGTGGCGGGGCGCTGGCTGTTGAAACGCAACCAGCCGCGAATACAGCGGTACAGGTACCAGAGCCAGACGATGCCGTAGGCAATCATGCCGGGCAGCACAAACAGCAGCCACAGCGGCGACAGCAGCACCAGCCACATCAGCGTCCACCAGAAGGTCTGGATCATGTAGTTGTGGTGGTCGATGTAGAGCACATCGGACTCCTCGCCACGGCGCACGTAATTGACGATCAGTGCAACCACCGCGAAGATGCCGCCGCTGAACCAGGCCAGCGTGTGCAGGCCATACAGCACATGCATGACGATGCGGTCGTTCGGCGTTTTGGTGTCGAACTCAGCCAGGTTGGTTTCGCTCATGGTCTCTCCTTGTTGCTGCGTGCAGGATGATGTTATTTTTCAGCGGCGTCGCGGTCCTGCGCCTTGCGCAGGGCTTTTTCCTCGATGCCGCTGGTGCCCTCGCGGCGCTCGAGTTCAGCGATCACGTCGGCCGGCGACAGGCCGTAGTGGGCCAGTGCAATCAGGCTGTGAAACCACAGGTCGGCCACTTCACCGACCAGTTTGGCATGGAGTTCAGGTGTCGCGCCGCCGTGGTCGATGTCTTTGGCCGCCATCACGGTTTCAGTCGCTTCTTCGCCGATTTTTTTCAGGAAAGCGTCGGGCCCTTTGTGCAGCAGGCGCGCCACATAGCTGGTGTCGGGGTCGCCGCCCTGGGCCGGTTTGCGGCTTTCGATGATTTGCGCGAGGCGCTGCAGGGAGTCGTTGGAAGTCATGCTTGTTCTTGTCTATTTGTAGATGCTGGTCGGATCTTTCAAGACCGGCTCGGTCACCACCCACTGACCATCCTTGTAAAGGCTGAAAAAACAGCTGTGGCGGCCGGTGTGGCAGGCAATGCCCGGTTCGTGTCCGAGCTGGGTCACCTTGAGCAGGATCACGTCGTTGTCGCAATCGAGGCGGATCTCGTGCACCGTCTGCAGGTGGCCGGACTCCTCGCCCTTGTGCCACA
>JAZKIE010000437.1:0-11723 GCA_040385025.1 Pseudomonadota bacterium
GAATCCCAACGGACGGTCATGTGTGCACGCGAGCGCAGCGCACGCGGCCACATGAAGTCCCCCTCCATCGCCCAGCGGGGCGAGGGAGGGGCTAGGGGTGGGAGTGGGGAGTCAAGTCCTGCTGTCCAAGGCAAGCCCGAGCCGCAGCGTGATGCTAAAACCGCTACAAATTCAATAGCTACTGGGACCCGTTGGACGGGGGCTAGAGTCCGATTTGATGCACAGAAACCGAGGCGGGCGGCCTCAACCGCCCTGCGTGCCCCGGTGCGCCCAACCGGTGGTGTGTTTCTCGATGTAGCTGAACAGTTCATACATGATCATCGCCATTGCGCCTATCACCACCAGACCGGCAAAGGCCAGCGCCATGCGCTGCTGCGAGCCGGCGCTGAGCATCAAGTAGCCGATGCCGGAGTCGCCGGCGGTCATTTCGGCCAGCACGGTGCCGACAAAGGCCAGTGTGATCGCGACCTTGAGCGAGCCGTAGAAGTAAGGCATGGAGCGCGGCAGGCCGACCTTGACCAGCACGTCCCAGCGTTTGGCGCCCAGCACGCGCAGCACGTCTTCGAGTTCGGGCTCCAGCGTCGCCAGGCCGGTCGCCATGTTGACGGTGATCGGGAAAAACGAGATCAGGAAGGCCGTCAGGATACCGGGGCCGACACCGATGCCGAACCAGACAATCAGGATGGGCACGATGGCGGCTTTGGGCACGGCGTTGAAGGCCACCAGCAAGGGGTAGACGGCGGCGTAGGCCAGGCGCGAGGAGCCGACCAGAAAGCCCAGCATCACGCCGACCACGATGGACAGGCCGAAGCCGACCATGGTGACCCAGAAGGTTTTCCAGGCGGCCTGTGCAATCGGCCCGGCGAACTCGGCCATGGACTGGGCAATCGCCAGCGGGGCCGGGAAGATGTATTCGGCAATGCCGAACACCGTGACCACGAGTTGCCACAGCGCAATGATGGCCGCCAGCAGCACAAACGGGGACCAGCGCTCAATCTGTTTTTTGCTCATGATCAGTGGCCTCCCACGGCTGGCGCCGGGTTGATGACGGGGCTGCGGATGGCGCCGATGTGGCTGCGCAACTCGTGCACGATGTCGCCGAACTCCTGGGTGTAGGTCACCTCCAGGTCGCGCGGACGCGGCAGCGTGATGTCCTTCCTGACCACAAAACGGCCCGGGCTTTTGCTCATCACGTAGACGGTGTCGGCCAGGAAGACCGACTCGCGCAGGTCGTGGGTGACCAGGATGACGTTGAAGCGCTGCTCGGTCCAGAGGTCGCGCAGGATGCACCACAACTCCTCGCGCGTGAAGGCGTCGAGCGCGCCGAAGGGTTCGTCGAGCAGCAGCATCTTGGGTTCGTGGATCAGTGCGCGGCAGATGCTGACGCGCTGCTGCATGCCGCCCGAGAGTTGCCAGGGGAACTTGTCTTCATAACCGCCGAGACCGACTTTTTGCAGCAGCTTGCGCGCGCGTTCCTCGAACTCCTTGCGCCGCGACTTGAACTGGCTGCGGAAGGGCTCGACGATTTCCAGCGGCAGCAACACGTTGTCCACCGTGGTCCGCCAGGGCAGCAGCGAAGGCGCCTGGAAGGCCATGCCGGAAATCTTCAGCGGGCCGGTGACCGGCTGTCCGTCAATCAGGATGCGGCCTTTGGACGGCATCTTCAGGCCGGTGGTCAGCTTCATGAAAGTGGACTTGCCGCAGCCCGATGGCCCGACGATGGCGATGAACTCGCCTTCGCGCACCTTCAGGTCGATGGCTTCGACCGCGAAATGGTTTTGCGCCAGCAGCTCGTCGTTGTAGGCCAGCCAGACGTCTCGGAAGTCAACAAAATGGGCGTCTGGCTTGTCTTGCATGGTGGGTGTGGATTCGTGATTTCAGGTGGCAGTCAAGGCAACGGCCAGCGTTCCGGGGTGAAAGGCTGGCCGTGTGGGATTGTCGCCGCCGGCAGTCCCTGCCAGCGCGCCGTGGTTTATTTTTTCGGCAGGACGTTCAGTTCGGCGGTAGTCGGCAGGAACGAGCCGTTCCAGACGGCGGTCGGGTTCACGCGCGTCTTGGTGTTGAAGGCATCCGACACCTGCGAAGCCATCAGCGACAGGCGTGGGCCCTGGACCTGGCCGAACCCTTCGGTGCGTGCGTCGGGGCTGTTGACCACGGTGTCGATGGCCAGTTGCAGGCGACGGGTTTCCAGCGCGGTGTTGATGATGCCGTCGCGGGCCTTGACGTCTTCAATCGCTGCCGCCGGTTTGGCGATCACATCCTTCACGCCTTTGGTGAAGGCCAGCAGGAAGGCCTTGATGGCGGCTGGATTTTCCCGGATCATTTTCGGCGAGGCGATGATGACGTTGCCATACAGCTTCACGCCGTTGTCGGCATAAGGCAGCACCACGACATCCTCGGCTTTGACGCCGCGCGCTTCGAGGTTGAGCAGCGAGGTGAAGGTGAAGCCGGTGATGGCGTCCACGTCACCGCGGGCCAGCATGGTTTCGCGCAGCGGCGGGTCCATGGCGGTCCACTGCACGCCGCTGATGTTGTTGGCCTTGGCAAAAATCGGGAAGGCGCGGCGGCCGGCATCAAACACCGGGGCGCCGAGTTTTTTGTTGTTCAGGTCGGCGACGGTCTTGATGCCGGATTTTTTCAGCGCCATGACCGAGGCCGGCGTGTTGTTGTAAACCATCATCACGGCGACCGGCTTGTTGGCTGCGTCGGGGTTGTTGGCGTGGAATTCCATCAGCGCGGCCAGGTCGGCAAAACCCATGTCGTAACTGCCCGAGGCGACGCGCGTGACAGTGCCACCCGAGCCATTGCCGGCGTCAATCGTGACGTCAAGCTTGGCATCCTTGAAATAACCCTTGGCGGCAGGCGTGACAAACAGCGCGGCCGGACCTTCAAAACGCCAGTCGAGCTGGAACTTGATAGGGGTGTTTTGGGCAAAGGCGCTGCTGCAGGTGGCGGCAGTGACCGCCAGGGCGGCCAGGGTTTGGATGAAAACGCGTTTGGTCATGGGGGCTCCAGATAGGAATGAATCGATTGCTCAAACCAAGCAAAAACAATGCCTGATTGTCTTTGTACACATGGTTTGTACACATTATTTTCAGACCCTATTCTCGGACAAGTTGGGCGGAATGGGCGTGCCCAGGCCTCCGTGAATACCCCTTAAAACGGGGCAAGCGGGGCGGGTTCGGGGGATTTCTGGCGGGGTTTCCAGAATTGGCGGCAGCAGACCGCCAGGCGCAGGACAAAAAAAGGGCAGGCCGCATTGGCCTGCCCTGCTGGCTTGGCGCCGGCCGGAAAAGCCTAGGCGTCTGGCGCCACCGGGTGTTGGGCCATGGCTTCCAGCGCCTTGACGAGTGCCGAGTGGTCGGCCTGGCCATGGCCGAGTGCCACGCAGGACTGCATCAGCTGCGCCGCGCCGGCGGTTTGCGGCAGCGCAATGCCCAGCGCCCGGGCGCCCTGCAGGGCCAGGTTCAGGTCCTTCTGGTGCAGGGCAATCCGGAATCCGGGGGCAAAGGTTCGCTTGATCATGCGTTCACCGTGCACCTCAAGAATGCGCGATGAGGCAAAACCGCCCATCAGTGCGGTGCGCACGCGGGCCGGGTCGGCACCGGCCCTGGAGGCGAACACCAGCGCTTCGCCGACGGCGGCAATCGTCAGCGCCACAATGATCTGGTTGGCCACCTTGCAGACTTGCCCGTCGCCGGGGCCGCCAACCAGGGTCACGTTTTTGCCCATCAGGTCAAACAGAGGCTTGACCCGCTCGAAAGTCGCCGGCTCGCCGCCGACCATGATGGTCAGGCTGGCCGCCTTGGCGCCGACCTCGCCGCCGGACACCGGTGCATCCAGCCATTCGCAACCGAGGGCCTGGATCTTTTTGGCGAAGCCGCGTGTGGCAATCGGGTCGATGGAGCTGCAGTCGACCACGGTCTTGCCTTTGGACAGGCCGGCTGCGACACCGTTGTCGCCGAACAGCACAGTCTCCACGTCGGGCGTGTCCGGCACCATCACAAAGATGATGTCGGCGCGTTCGGCCACGCCGCGCGCGGTGGTGCAGAGGGTCGCGCCCTTGTCGGGCAGATCCTGGGGCACCTTGCCAATGGTGTTGACGAACAACATGTGGCCCGCCTCGCAGGTGCAGGGCCATGGGCGCGCCCATGATGCCCAGGCCGATGAAGCCAAGTTTGAGTCCTGATTTGGTCATGCGATTGCTCCTGCCAGCCAGCCCAGGCCTGCTGTTGTTGTTGTTTTGGGTTTGTATTCGCAGCCGATCCAGCCGGCGTAGCCGGCCGCATCGATGTGTTTGAACAGCCAGGCGTAATTGATCTCGCCGGTGCCCGGCTCGTTGCGTCCGGGGTTGTCGGCCAGCTGGATGTGGCCTATGCGTGCCAGGTGTTTGCTGAGGGTGCTGGCCAGCTCGCCCTCCATGCGCTGCGCATGGTAGATGTCGTACTGCACAAACAGGTTGGGCGAGCCCACTTCGTCCAGGATGGCCAGCGCCTGGTCGGTCCGTGACAGAAAGAAGCCGGGAATGTCGAAAGTGTTGATCGGTTCGATCAGCAGCCGGATGCCGGCGGCTTTCAGGGCCGATGCCGCAAAGCGCAGATTGGCCACCAGGGTGGCATGGGCCTGTGCGCTGCTGGCGCCTTCCGGCAGTTTGCCGGCCAGGCAGTTGACTTGCGGGCAGCCCAGCGCCGTGGCGTAGTCAATGGCCCGGTTGACGCCTTCGCGAAACTCGGCAGTGCGCCCGGCGTGGCAGGCAATGCCGCGCTCGCCGGCGGCCCAGTCACCGGCCGGCAGGTTGTGCAGCACCTGCTGGAGGCCGTTGCTTTTCAAGGCAGCGACCAATTCTTCCTTGCTGTAGTCGTAGGGAAAAAGATACTCCACAGCTTCAAAGCCGGCGGCCCGTGCGGCGGCAAAGCGGTCCATGAAGGGCAGCTCGGTAAAGAGCATGGTGAGGTTGGCGGCGAATTTCGGCATGTTTTTTCCGGCTCAGTCCAGCATCGCAGCCACGGCGGTCGGCGCATCTTCCCGGCTGGCGGCCAGGTCCTCGAACTCGATGATGTTGTCGATCTCGGTGCCCATGGCAATGTTGGTCACGCGTTCGAGGATCACCTCGATCACCACCGGCACCTGGAACTCCTTCATCCAGGCCTCCGCTTGCTGGATGGCCGGCGCCAGTTCCTCCTGCCGGTGCACGCGTATCGCCTTGCAGCCCAGGCCCTCGACCACCTTCACATGATCGACGCCGTAGGCGCGGACCGGCTCGTCCTGGTCGGTGTTGATGTTGTCGAAGCCGAGCTGCACGCAGTAGTCCATCTCGAAGCCGCGCTGCGCCTGGCGGATCAGCCCGAGGTAGGAGTTGTTGACCACCATGTGGATGTAGGGCAGCTTGAACTGCGCGCCCACGGCGAGCTCTTCGATCATGAACTGGAAGTCGTAGTCACCCGACAGCGCCACGATCTTGCGGGTCGGGTCGGCGGCGCGCACGCCCAGCGCGGCCGGCACGGTCCAGCCCAGCGGGCCGGCCTGGCCGCAATTGATCCAGTGGCGCGGCTTGTAGACATGCAGGAACTGCGCACCGGCGATTTGCGACAGGCCGATGGTGCTGATGTAACAGACGTCCTCGCCGAAGGCGCGGACCATGCACTGGTAAACGCGCTGCGGCTTCATCGGCACGCTGTCGTAGTTGGTCTTGCGCAGCATGGTGCCCTTGCGGTAGCGGCAGGCCGACGCCCACTCGCCGCGGTCTTTCAGCTTGCCCTGTGCCGCCCATTCGGTGGCGACCTCGACGAACAGCTCCAGTGCCAGTTTGGCATCTGACACGATGCCGAAGTCAGGAGAGAAGACGCGGCCAATCTGGGTCGGTTCGATGTCCACATGCACAAACTTGCGGCCTTTGGTGTAGACCTCGACCGAACCGGTGTGGCGGTTCGCCCAACGGTTGCCGATGCCGATCACAAAGTCCGAGGCCAGCATGGTGGCGTTGCCGTAGCGGTGGCTGGTCTGCAGGCCGCACATGCCGGCCATCAGCGGGTGGTCGTCCGGTATCGTGCCCCAGCCCATCAGCGTGGGAATCACGGGGATGCCGGTGATCTCGGCGAACTGCACCAGCAGTTCCGACGCGTCGGCGTTGATGATGCCGCCGCCGGCCACGATCAGCGGTTTCTCCGCTTCGTTGAGCATGGTCAATGCTTTCTCGATCTGCGCGCGTGTTGCCGCCGGCTTGTACACCGGCAGCGGCGCGTAGGTGTCAATGTCGAATTCGATCTCACCCATCTGCACGTCAAAGGGCAGGTCGATCAGCACCGGGCCCGGGCGGCCCGAGCGCATCACATGGAAAGCCTGCTGAAACACCCGCGGCACCAGCGCCGGCTCACGCACGGTGACCGACCACTTGGTGACGGGTTTGGAGATGGACTCAATGTCCACCGCCTGGAAGTCTTCCTTGTGCAGGCGGGCGCGCGGCGCCTGGCCGGTGATGCACAAAATCGGGATGGAATCGGCCTGGGCCGAGTACAGGCCGGTGATCATGTCGGTGCCGGCCGGGCCGGAGGTGCCGATGCAGACACCGATGTTGCCGGCAGCGGCACGGGTGTAACCCTCGGCCATGTGGGAGGCGCCTTCGACGTGGCGGGCCAGGATGTGGCTGATCGTGCCCTGCTTGCGCAGCGCGGAATACAGCGGGTTGATGGCCGCACCGGGAATGCCGAAGGCCTGCGTCACGCCTTCTTTTTCCATCACCCAGACGGCGGCCTGGGCGGCTGTCATTTTTGCCATGTCTTGTCTCCTTTGTGGAGGCTCGACTGTAGGCAGCAGGGCGGTGATGCAGAAGGGGTGCGAAAACCATAAAAGCTATTCCATGGCGGAATAAGTGACTATCATCAGCCCATGGACAGATTACAAGTCATGCACATGTTTGTGCGGGTGGTGGAAACCGGCAGCTTCTCAAAAGCGGCGCGCGAATTTTCGACCACCCAGCCCACGGTCTCCAAGCAGATCGCGGCGACCGAAGAGCGCCTGAACGTGCGCTTGCTGAACCGCAACACGCGTGGCGTGAGCCTCACGGAATCCGGCGCGCTTTACTACGAGAAGTGCAAGATCATCGTGCGCGAGACCGAGGAGGCCGACAACATCGTGCGCCTGCGCCAGAGCCAGGCCCAGGGCATGCTGCGCATAGGCACCTCGGTGGCATTTGGCCGGCGCGTGATCGTGCCGCTGGCGCTCGATTTCATGAAACGACACCCCCAGGTGCAACTGGACCTGAGCTTCGAGGACCGCTACACCGACCTGGTGTCGCAGGGCCTCGATGTGGCGGTGCGCATGGGCAAGCTCGCCGACTCCAGCCTGGGCGCGCGTTTTCTCGGCGTCAATCCCTGGGTGATGGTTGCGGCGCCGCGTTATTTGAAGAAACACGGCACGCCGAAAAAACCCAGGGACCTGAGCGGCCACGCCGCGCTGATCTATAGCAGCGTGCTGGGTGACGATGTCTGGCGCCTGATCTCGCCCAAGGGCGAAGCGGTGACGGTGCCGGTGGCGGGACGGCTGCGCTCCAACAACCTGTCGGCCGTGCTGGCCGCGGCGCGCAACGGCCTGGGCATCGCCGCCATGCCGCGTTATGTGGCCGCCGATTCACTGGCCTCGGAGCAGGTGCTGGAAGTGCTGGGCGACTACAGCCTGCCGGAGCAGGAAATTCACGCTGTGTTTCCGTCCCCCAAGCTGGTGCCGGGCAAGGTGCAGGCTTTTGTGGCCTATTTGCAAGGGCGTTTCGCCGAGCGCTGGTGGGAAACGCTGCCGAAGGCCTGAACCGCCTGTCCCATAAAGAAAAAGGCCTTCAGCCCTTAGCCAGCATGCGCAAGCAGCTATCAAAAAGAGAGCAAATCAAGCCAGCAGCTCGCGCAGCGTGCGCGCAATGACCTGGGTGGCCTTGCGCAGGTCTTCCAGCGCGAGGCGTTCGTCGGCGCGTTTGGCGTGCGACTCCAGCACGGTGCGCGGCCCGGCGCCATAAATCACGCCCGGAATACCGGCCTCGGCGTACAAGCGCACGTCGGTGTACAGCGGTGTGCCCATGGCGGGAATCGGCTCACCAAACACGGCTTGTCCGTGTTTCTGGATGGCATCGACCAGCGGCTGGTTGCCGGGCAGAGGCTTCATCGCGTTGGCCAGCAACAAGCGCTTGATCTCCACCTGGATGCCAGGACACGAGGCCGCCGCCTCTGCAATCACGCTGCGTATGCTGGCTTCGACCTCCGTCGGGTTTTCCTCGGGAATCATACGGCGGTCCAGCTTGAACATCACCTTGCCGGGCACGACATTGGTGTTGGTGCCGCCCTCGATGCGGCCGACGTTCAGATAAGGGTGGGTGATGCCGGTGACCTGCGAGCTAACTTTTTTGTACAGCGTGTTCTGTGCATACAGCGCGTTCAAAATCTGCACCGCCCCCTGCAGGGCATCGACGCCGCTGGCCGGTATCGCCGCATGCGCCATCTTGCCGTGCACAGTGACTTCCATTTGCAGGCAACCGTTGTGCGCGGTGACAACTTCGTAGCTGAAGCCGGCCGCGATCAGCAGGTCGGGGCGGGTCAGCTTGTTGCGCAGCAGCCAGCCGGGGCCCATCTCGCCGCCGAACTCTTCGTCATAGGTAAAGTGCAATTCCACGCCGCCCTTCAGCGGCAGGCCCAGCGACTCGAGCGCACGAACCGCAAAGGTGAAGGTGGCGAAGTCGGACTTGCTGACGGCCGAAGCGCGGCCATAAATGTTGCCGTCCTTGATCTCTCCGCCATACGGGTCGCAGCTCCAGCCTTCGCCGGGCGGCACCACGTCGCCATGCGCGTTCAGTGCAATGGTCGGGCCTGGGCCATAAGGGCGGCGCACGATCAGATTGGTCAGCGACTCCAGCCCGTAGGCCTGTACCTCGGCAGCCGGCACCGGGTGTTTTTCCGCCTCGAATCCGAAGGCCTTGAGCAACTCGGCCGTGCGCTCGGCGTGCGGCGCGTTGTTGCCGGGTGGTGTGGGTGTCGGAACACGTATCAGTTCCTGCAGGAAGCGCACCTCTTCGTCGAAGTGGGCATCGATCCAGGCGTCCAGCTTGTCGTCGTCGGTTGTCATAAGGCCCCCACGCCCTGAAATACAGGGCTGCCCCCCGAGGGGGCGCGACCTTGCTTGAAGCGGTTCTGCGCTGCGGTCATTTGTTTTCGTTCGCGAGTTGGTTCAGGAGGTGCTGGAAGGCCTGCACGGCCAGGTCGATGTCGTCGCTGGTGGTGCTTTCCAGCGGGTTGTGGCTGATGCCGGAGTTTTGCCCGCGCACAAATAACATGGCCTGCGGCATGACCTCATGCAATTTCATGGCATCGTGGCCGGCGCCGCTGGTCATGGCGTAACGCGGCACGCCCAGGCTGTCCACCGCTTTGTCCCAGCGTTGCTGCCAGGCCGCTGCGCTGGGAGCGGCTGCCGCACGCATGGTTTCTTCCGCCGTGTGCGCCACGCCGCGCCGTTCGCAAATGGCGCCCAGTTCGGCAAGTACATCGCTGACCAAAGCGTCGCGCTGCTTGTCGTTGGGCGCGCGCAGGTCCAGCGTGAACTGGCAGCGGCCCGGCACCACATTGATGGAGCCGCCGGGCACGTTGAGGATACCGATGGTGCCGACCGAATCGCCGTCGCGGGCGGCGCGCTGCTCCACATACAGGGCGAGCTCGGCCACGGCGACAGCGGCGTCACGGCGCCGGTTCATCGGCGTGGTGCCGGCGTGGCTGGCCATGCCGGTGACTTCACACAGATAACGCACACCCCCATTGATGGAGGTCACGATGCCCAGCGGAATGTCGAGTTCGTTGAGCACCGGGCCCTGCTCGATATGGACTTCCACAAAGCCGAGGTAGTCGGATGGCTTGCGCTGCAGCGCTTTGATGGCCTCCAGCGTTGCGGGCAGGCCTGCGTGTTGCATGGCTTCGCGCATGCTGATGCCGTCTGCGTCCTTTTGCTCCATCCAGACCGGGTTGAACTGGCCGATCAAGGCGCCAGAGCCGAGAAAAGTGGCCTTGTAGCGCTGGCCTTCTTCCTCGGCGAAACCGATGACTTCGAAGTCGAAGGGCAGGCGTTCACCGCGGCGCGACAGTTCGGCCACGCAGGCCATGGGCGTGAAGATACCCAGGCGTCCGTCGTACTTGCCGCCGTTGCGCACGGTGTCGTAGTGCGAACCCGTCATCAGTGTTTTGGCACCTGGCTTCGCGGCCTTGTAGCGTCCCACCACGTTGCCGACGGCGTCGATGGTGACTTCGTCGAAGCCGCTGCCCTGCATGGCCTGGCTGATCATGGCCGCGGCTGAACGGTGCGCGTCGGTCAAATAGGTCACCGTGAGCTGACCTTGCTCGATGTAGCCGGGGTCGCTGAATGCGCTCAGTTGTTCCTGCCAGTCCCAGACCTGGTGGCCGAGCCGGGGCTCCACGCCGAACTTGTCATTCAGGCGCAGCTCCACGATGCGGTGGATGTTGCGCAGGGCTTCAGCGAGCTCGAAGTCGGGATGGTTCGCCAGGCGCCGCTCGAAGGTGTTAATGATCTCCTGCCGGGACAGGCCGCTGCCGCGCGGCCCGCGCACTGCGAGGATGAAAGGGAAATCGAACTTCGCGTTGTAGGCAGTATTGAGCGCCTGTATTTTTCCGAACTCTTCGGGGCTGCAGTTGGTCAGGCCCGCCTTGGTTTGTTCATTCGTTGATTCAGCCGTCAGCGCCTGGCTGACCATGGCTTTCCCTGCGAGTTCAGGATGGGCGCGGATCAGCGCCAGTTGCGCTTCGCGCCCGGCGTCGTGAACAAGGCGCGCCATCACGTGTTTCAGATGTGGCAGCGACCGGAAGGGCCGCTGCGCGAGCGCAGCTTCGCTTATCCACGGCGAGTGTTCGTACAGACCGGCCAGCAGGGCGGCGGCTTCTGCAACAGGCGCAGTGTTGAGGTGTTCCAGTGTCAGGGCCATGGTTAGTCTTTGAAAGGGTGGACGTGTTGCCAGTGCCGGGCAATGTCGATGCGGCGGCAGATCCAGACATGTTGGTGTTGCTGGATATGGTCGAGGAATTTTTGTAGCGCCACGATGCGGCCGGGCCGGCCCAGCAGCCGGCAGTGCATGCCTATGCTCAGCATCTTCGGCGCGTTCAAGCCGTTCGGGTCGCCTTCGGCGTACAAAGCATTGAAGCTGTCGCGCAGGTAGGTGAAAAAATCATCGGCCTGCGAAAAGCCCTGAGGCAGCGCAAAACGCATGTCGTTGGTGTCCAGCGTGTAGGGCACCACCAGCCGCGGCACCAGCGTGCCGTCGGTACGCGCCACCTTCATCCAGAAGGGCAGGTCGTCGCCGTAGTAGTCGCTGTCGTATTCGAGGCCGCCGTCGTCGGCCACCAGCCGGCGCGTGCGCGGGCTGTCGCGGCCGGTGTACCAGCCGAGCGGGCGCTGACCCGTCATCTGCGTGATGATCTCCATGCCCAGGCGCATGTGTTCGCGTTCGGTGGCTTCGTCCACGCTCTGGTAGTTGATCCATCGCAGGCCGTGGCAGGCGATTTCGTGGCCCAGCTCCACAAAAGCCGCCGTCAGTTCCGGATGCCGCTGCAGCGCCATGCTGACGCCGAACACCGTCAGCGGCAACTTGCGTTTCTCAAACTCGCGCAGGATGCGCCAGACACCCGCGCGCGAACCGTATTCGTAAATGCCTTCCATGGTCAGGTGCCGCTCGGGGTAACTCGGCGGGT
>JAZKIE010000437.1:11823-13098 GCA_040385025.1 Pseudomonadota bacterium
CCGTATTCGTAAATGCCTTCCATGGTCAGGTGCCGCTCGGGGTAACTCGGCGGGTTGAACATTTCCGACAGGAATTGCTCGGAGCCGGCGTCGCCGTGCAGCACCGAGTTTTCGCCACCTTCTTCGTAGTTCAGCACAAACTGCACGGCGATGCGCGCGCGCTCCGGCCACTGCGCATGCGGTGGCGTGCGGCCGTAACCGACCAGGTCTCTTGGGTAGCCGTCTGTGGAGAGGGTCATGACAATGCCAGCGAAATATCGTTGCTCGGGACCTTGCGGTCAAAGGTCAAACTCTGTTCGACATGCAACAGGTGTTCGTCCATCAGGCGCACGGCGAGTTCCTCGTTCCTGGCAGCCAGCGCCTTGACGATCTCCGCATGTTCGTCGCTCGAGTGTTCTGCCGCACTGGCGCTCTGGTACATCAGCATGATCAGGGCGCAACGTGAAATCAGCTCGCCCAGCATCTGCGCCAGCACCTCGTTGCCCATCAGTTCGGCCATGCGCACGTGAAAGTCACCGAGCAGCTCGGTACGGCCGGCCACGTCGTTGCTGGCCACGGCGGCTTTTTCCTGCGCCACATGTTCCCTGAGCGCGCGTATTTTTGCCGGGGTTGCCTCCCGCACAAAGGCGCGTGTCATTTCAGCCTCCAGCATGCGGCGCACGGCAAACACCTGGCGCGCCTCGTTGACGGCAGGCGCCGCAACAAAGGCACCGCGCGCGGGCTCCAGCCGGATCAGCCGGTTTTGCGAGAGCTGAAACAGCGCTTGCCGCACCAGCGTGCGCGACACGCCGAAATGGTCGGCCAGCTTCTGCTCAGCCAGCTTGGTGCCGGGATGCAGGCGGTGATCAACGATGGCGCGGGTCAGCGCCTCGACGATGGAACTGGTGGTGGAGGTTTCCATGCGATGCATGATAGCTGAAACCTCAAAAAGTGTATACACTTCTGTTCACCATAGACACACCGGGGAATCTCAATGGGCCTGAGCACACATGTCCTGGACACCATGCACGGCACGCCGGCCGCCGGCATGCAGGTGGCGCTGTACACCACCGACGGTGCGCAATCGACGCTGGTGAAGGCCTTTGTACTCAACAGCGACGGCCGCAACCCCGACGGCCTGCTGTATGACAACAGCAGCCTGCAGCGCGGGACTTACCGGCTGGTGTTCGGCGTGGCGGCCTACTTCGCAGCGCGCGGCGTGACGCTGCCAGAACCCAATTTTTTGAACAAGGTGAGCCTGGACTTCGGCGTTGCCGATACCACGCAGCACTACCA
>JAZKIE010000438.1:0-2045 GCA_040385025.1 Pseudomonadota bacterium
CCCTGGCGCAGCAGTTCCAGCATGCGCGCCACCACGTTGGGCTTGGAAATCGTCTGGCCCAGGCCAATCGGCAGGCTGGTGTCTTCGTAAGCCTGGTTCACCAGCGCGGTATCGACAAAACGATGGCGCTCCACATGGCCCATGGCCGCCAGCACCTGCGCGTCGGAAATGCCCTGCGCCGCGAGTTTGTGCACCATGCGCGCGCGCACCGCGCGCGAATCCAGGCCGACACCGCTGGGCAAAGCGGTTTTGGCCGGCATCTTTTGATCAAAAACACCTGTAGCCCTTTCCGGATGTGCGCGACCAGCTATCTTTTTTGTAGCGGATGGCGTGCCGGCGTCGGGCTCCAGGCGAACCGGAAAACCCGGCCGCTTGGCGGCGGTGGGCTTTGCCGCCGGCTTGACAGGCGGATTGAAAGCGGGTTTTCCGGATTTCATGCGGTGGCGGCTGTCACGGTTGTCCCGTGTGTCAGCTTGGCCGCCGTCTGCGCCCAGTAAGGCAGGCGCTCGTGGTCGGTCAGGTCCACCTGCAGCGGCGTGATGGCGACGAAACCCTGCTTGGTGGCAAAAAAGTCCGTGCCCTCGCCCTCTTCCTTGGCCGGTCCGGCACCGCCTATCCAGTACATGGTTTCCCCGCGCGGGCTGGTCTGGGTGATCACGCGTTCGGCCGCGTGGCGCCGGCCCAGGCGGCAGACCTTGTAGCCCTGCAACTGGTCTTCAGGCAGGTTGGGAATATTGACATTGAGCAGCCAGGGTGCCACGGTGGGCATGGCGCCTTCGGCAATTTTTTCCAGCGAGGGGATCAGTTGCTGCACCAGCTCGCGCGCGCGGCGACCGGCTGCGTCGATGTGGCCCCAGCCTTTTTCGGTCTGCGAAAACGCAATCGACGGAATGCCAAACAGATACCCTTCCATGGCCGCGCCAACAGTGCCGGAGTAAATCGTGTCGTCGCCCATGTTGGCGCCGTTGTTGATGCCAGAGACCACCAGGTCGGGCCGGTAGCCGAGCAGCCCTGTCAGCGCGATGTGCACACAATCGGCCGGTGTACCGTTGATGTAGCGAAAACCATTGGCCGCGGTCTGCACATACATCGGCGAATGCAGGGTCAGCGCGTTGGATTTGGCGCTGTTGTTCTGCTCGGGCGCCACCACCTCCACATCGGCGATGTCCTTCAGGGCCTCGTACAGGGCGATGATGCCGGAGGCCTGGTAGCCGTCGTCGTTGCAGATCAGAATTTTCATGGATTGATTTTAAGGTCTCACGGGTGACAAACCGGGACCATTGCAGGTCTATTTGCCCACGTAACCTGCCTATGATGTCCCAACCCTGATTTCAATGGAGACACCTCATGCATGCCTGGCTTTGTGAAGACCCCACCGGCGTTGACGCCCTGACCTGGAAAGAACTGCCCACGCCCGAGCCCCAAGCCGGCGAGGTGCGTATCGCCATCAAGGCGGCCAGCCTGAACTTCCCGGACCTGCTGATCGTGCAGAACAAGTACCAGATGAAACCTGCGCTGCCCTTTGTGCCGGGCTCCGAATACGCCGGTGTGGTCGAAGCCGTCGGCGAGGGTGTCAAACACCTCAAGGTCGGGCAGAACGTGGCCTGCCTGTCGGGCACCGGCGGTTTCGGCACGCACACCATCGCACCGGCCGCGCTGTGCATGCCCTTGCCCGATGGTTTTCCGCATGTCGATGCGGCAGCCTTCATCATGATTTATGCCACCTCGCACCACGCGCTGGTGGACCGGGCCCAGCTCAAGGCCGGTGAAACCGTGCTGGTGCTCGGCGCGGCCGGCGGCGTCGGCACCTCGGCGATCCAGATCGCCAAAGCGCTGGGCGCGAAGGTCATCGCCGCCGCATCGACCGATGAAAAATGCGCGCTGTGCAAGTCGATAGGCGCTGACGCCACCATCAACTACAGCACCGAAAACCTGCGCGAGGCCATCAAGGCATTGACCGATGGCAAGGGCCCCGACGTGATTTACGACCCCGTGGGCGGCGAGTTTGCCGAGCCGGCCTTCCGCTCCATCGCCTGGCGCGGCCG
>JAZKIE010000439.1:0-3762 GCA_040385025.1 Pseudomonadota bacterium
GGGCGTGGAGATGATGTCCTGCGTGCCGGTGGCCGAGGTGTAGCCGTTCTTGAAGATCAGCAGCACCGCATCGTCGCCGTTGAACAGCGCCGACTGCACACCGGTCAGCAGGCCGTTGTGCCAGAAACCACCGTCACCCATGATGGACAGCGTGCGCCGCGCCATCATCGGCGAGACACCGGCGCGGCTGGCCAGGCTCATGCCGTAACCGAGGATGGAGTGGCCGAAGGAGAAGGGCGCAAAGGTGCCGAAGGCGTGGCAGCCGATGTCAGCCGCGATGTGTACCGGCCCGACATCCTGCTGCGCGAGTTTGAGCGCCGAAAACACCGGCCGCTCCGGGCAACCTATGCAAAAGCCGGGCGGGCGCACTGGCAGGGCCTGGTTCAGTTGCGCCGCGATTTGTGTGCCGACGGCGCTGCGGCGCTCTGTATTGCCCTGCAGCCAGCCTGTGGCTGAAGCCGTGTCCACGTCGGTGGCGTAACGCGCGACAAAGGCGGCGATACCGGCCGCCACCACTTCCACCGAGTACTCGCCGCCCGAGGGCAACATGTCCTTGCCGTGCAAAGGCGTGTTGATGTCGCGGCGGCGCAAAAAGGTGGCAATCTCCTGCTCGATGTATTCGGGCTGGCCTTCCTCGACCACCAGCACCGCGCGTTTGCCCAGCGCGAATTCGGCGACCTGCTCGGGCACCAGCGGGTAGGTGACGTTGAGCACCAGCAGCGGAATCTCGCTCTGGCCAAACGCATCACACAGGCCGAACTGCTGCAGCGCGCGTATCAGCGCGTTGTAGATGCCGCCCTGCACGATGATGCCGAGGTCTGCACGCGGTCCGTCCATCAGTTCGTTGAGCTGCTGCTCGACGATGTAGCGGCGCGCGGCCGGGATGCGTTCCTCGGTCTTGAGTTTTTCGTGCCGAAAGGTCACCGGCGGATGCGCCAGCTTGCTGTAGTCGAAGGCGGCCGGTTCTTCCATCAGTTGACGCTTGGAGATCGCCGGTGGCCGGTTGTCCTTGCATTCAAAACTGCCGCGCACATGGCAGGCGCGTATGCGCAGCTCCAGGATGGCCGGCATGTTGGAGGTTTCCGACAGCCGAAAACCATGCTCCACCATGTCCACCATCTTGCCGAGGTCAGGGCGCGGGTCCAGCAGACACATGCTGGACTTCAGCGCATAGGCGTGGGTGCGTTCCTGGATCACGCTGGCGCCTTCGCCGTAGTCTTCGCCGACCACAATCAGTGCGCCGCCGGTCACACCGGGGGAAGAGAGATTGGACAGGGCATCGGCCGCGACGTTGGTGCCCACTATCGATTTCCAGGTCACGGCGCCGCGCAGCGGGTAATGGATGGAGGCACCCAGCATGGCCGCTGCGGAGGCCTCGTTGGAACAGGCCTCGACATGCACGCCAAGTTCGTCCATATAGGGTTTGGCCTGGACCATGACGTCCAGCAGGTGCGACACCGGCGCGCCCTGGTAGCCGCCCACATAGGCCACCCCGGATTGCAGCAGTGCTTTGGTGATCGCGAGAATGCCCTCGCCGTGGAAAGTCTCGCCGCTTTTCAGCCGCAGCGACTCGATTTCCTTGCTGAATGAAACTTCCAAAGCTGTCTCCGTGTTTTATTTGTCGTGGGAAGCGGGGAGTTTGGCCTGCTTGGCACTATCCATCAATAAAATAGCGAGACTATCTGGTATTCATTCAATGCATATAAAAGACATCGACCTGAACCTGCTGCGGCTGTTTGACGCGGTCTACCGCACGCGCAACGTGAGCCGCGCGGCCGAACTGATGGACCTGACCCAGCCGGCCGCCAGCCAGGGACTGACGCGTTTGCGCCTGCTGATCAAGGACCCGCTGTTTGTGCGCGCCGGTGGTGGTGTGCAACCCACGCCCAAGGCCGACCGCCTGGCCGACGCGGTGCGCAGCGCACTGGCCACGCTGGAGCAGGCGCTCAACGAGTCGGCGCTGTTTGAACCGCTGCAGTCGCGCAAGGTGTTTCGCATCCACATGAGCGATATCGGTGAGGCGCGTTTTCTGCCGGAGCTGATGGTGGCCCTGCGCCGGCTGGCGCCCGGTGTGCGCATTGAAACCACGCCGCTGGCTGGTGGCGACATTGCCGCCGGCCTGGACAGCGGGCGCATCGACTTTGCCTTCGGTTTTTTGCCGACTGTCAAGGACACGCAGCGGGTGCAACTCTTGAGGGACCGCTACATCGTGCTGCTGCGCGAAGGCCACCCCTTCACCCGGCCGCGTCGCAGTGGCCAGGGCTTGCTCGACGCGCTGCACCAGCTGGAGTTTGTCGCGGTGCGCACGCATTCCGACACGCTGCGCATTTTGCAGATGCTGCAACTCGAAGACCGCTTGCGCCTGACCACCGAGCACTTCATGGTGCTGCCCTCAATCGTCAAGGCCACCGACCTCGCGGTGGTGATGCCGCGCAACATTGCGCAGATCTTTGCGGCCGACAGCGGCTACACCATCATTGAACCGCCTTTTCCGCTGCGCGACTTCACGGTGTCGCTGCACTGGAGCAAACGCTTCGAGGCAGATCCGGGGAACCGGTGGCTGCGCGGCGTGATTGAGGAGCTGTTTCGCGAGAAAACCTAAGCCAGCTTGCGCCAGAAATTTTCGGCTGCCGGCGGCGCCGCAGCTTCGCTGCGAAACAGCCGGATATCCAGCTCTATCGACCATTCGGGGCCGCCGGCGGCGACCAGACGCCCACAGTCCAGCTCGTCGGTGATCAGGCTCAGTGGCAGCCAGGCCACGCCACGGCCGTCGAGTGCCATGGTCTTGAGTACCGATGCCAGGTGTGCGGTGAAGACCGGCTCGTGATGCGATTTTTCCAGTGCGCCGCTGCGCAGGGCCCGCACGATGCGTCCCAGGCCGGACTCGGCGCTGTAGGCGAGGATGGGAATACGTTTGCTGCCTGAAGAAAGCAGGTACTGGGCTTTGCCGCTTTTCCCCGGCTTCGACACCGGCACCAGCGTGTCGCCGCCGACCCGCACCGAGCGGTAACTGGCCGGGTCCAGCCGGCCCGGTACCTGTGCGTGCCAGTGGCACAGCAAAAACTGCACCCGTCCCTGCAGCATCAGGGCCTCGCACTGGTGCATCACGTCGGACACCAGTTGAATCGGCCCGACCGGAGAACCCGACTCCAGCCCGCGCAGCCAGGCCGGCAGGAAAGTGAAGGACAGCGCATGCGTGGACGCAAAACGCAGCGTGGCCGAACTGGCGTCTGCCACGGCCCGCGCCTCGTCAGGCACACGCGCCACGCGCGCAAGCATGTCCTGCGCCACAGCCTGGAACCACTGGCCGGTCTCGGTGAGTGTGACGGGGTGTGTCGTGCGGTCGAACAGCGCCACACCCAGCCATTCCTCCAGCGCGCGCACGCGGCGGCTGAAGGCCGGCTGCGTCATGTGGCGCTCGCTGGCGGCGCGCGAAAAATTGCCGGTGCTGGCCAGCGCCAGGAAGTCCTCCAGCCAGGTCAAATTCATGGGCGGTGCTTTGCGGGCATGGAACAAGAAAAATCCGGCATTGGACGCCGGTGGGTGAGGCGCCGATGATAGCCCCATCACTCACCCACAGCGAAACAGACCCATGAAGATCATTGACATCCGCGAAGTCACCCAGCCCATCAAATCCGACATCCGCAACGCCTACATCGACTTCTCAAAAATGACACTGAGCCTGGTGGCGGTGGTTACCGATGTGGTCCGCGACGGCAAGCCGGTGATTGGTTACGGCTTCAACTCCAACGGCCGTTACGG
>JAZKIE010000439.1:3862-11994 GCA_040385025.1 Pseudomonadota bacterium
GGCATGCTGGCGCCGGGCCAGCAACTGGCGGTGGATGCCAACGGCCGCTTCGATCTGAAGACGGCGGTCGACTACGCCAAAGCCCTGTCGGCCTACAAGCTGTTCTGGTACGAGGAGGCCGGCGACCCGCTGGACTACGCGCTGCAGGCTGAACTCGCGCCGCACTATGCGGGCGCCATGGCCACCGGCGAAAACCTGTTTTCGATGCAGGACGCGCGCAACCTGATCCGGTACGGCGGCATGCGCCCGGACCGCGACTGGTTGCAGTTCGACTGCGCGCTCAGTTACGGCCTGGTCGAGTACCTGCGCACGCTCGACATGCTCAAGGAAAACGGCTGGTCGCCGTCGCGCTGCATTCCGCACGGCGGCCACCAGATGTCGCTGGCGATTGCGGCCGGCCTCGGCCTGGGCGGCAACGAGTCCTACCCCGACCTGTTCCAGCCTTACGGCGGTTTCCCCGATGGCGTGAAAGTGGTGGACGGTTACGTCACTTTGCCTGAGCTGCCGGGCATCGGCTTTGAAGGCAAGACCGACCTGTATTCAGAGATGAAGAAGCTGGCGTCCTGATGGCGGAGGCCGCCGCCCCGGCCCCGGCTGGAGACGGTGCCGTCGGTTTTCCGCATGCCTTGCCGGCATGCGCTGTTGACAACATAAACAAGGAGACAAAACATGAGTTACCTGAAACGAACCCTCGCCATAGTCATCACCGGCCTGGCTGTCGCCGCCCCTTCCGCCTGGGCACAGTTCCCTGACAAGCCGGTCACGCTGGTCGTGCCATTTGCGGCAGGCGGGCCCAGCGACAAGATCGCCCGTGATGTGGCAGAGGCCCTGAGGCAGCCGCTGGGACAGACCGTGATCGTGGACAACACCGCGGGCGCTGGCGGGACCATAGGCGCAGGACGTGTCGCGCGGGCCAAAGCCGATGGCTACACGCTGCTGGTCCACCACATTGGAATTGCGACCGCACCGGCTCTTTATAGAAAGCTGCCCTACGACACCCTGAAGGACTTCCAGTTTCTCGGGCTGATCAATGAAGCGCCGTCGGTGCTGATAGGCCGGAACACCCTGGACGCCAACAACTTCGCCGAACTGCGCAAGTGGGTGACCGACACCGGTGGGCAGGTGAACCTGGCCAATGCCGGTGTGGGTTCTGCATCGCATCTGTGCGGACTGATGCTGCAAAGCGCGATGAAGGTGAAGATGACCACCATCCCGTACAAGGGCACGGCGCCGGCCATGACCGACCTGATTGGCGGTCAGGTGGACCTGATGTGTGAACAGGCTACCAATGCCGTCCCGCAAATTGAAGGCAAAAAAGTGAAGGTCTTTGGCGTCAGCAGCACCGAGCGTCTTGCCATACCTGTCCTCGCCCAGACCCCCACACTTGCCGAGTCGGGTTTGACGGGCTTCAATGTGACGGTGTGGCACGGTCTTTATGCACCGCGTGACACGCCGCCCAAGGTTCTGGCGCAGTTGAACAAGGCCCTGCGCGCGGCCTTGAAAGACCCGGAGCTGATCAAGCGCCAGGAAGCACTCGGTTTGCGCGTGGTGGCCGATTCAAGACTGGATCCCGCGGGACACAAAAAGTTTGTTCAGGGCGAGATGACCCGCTGGGCCAAGGTCATCAAGGACTCCGGAGAAAGCGCCGAATAGGCCATGGCCTGGGCGGCAACAGGCCTGCCCCGACCTGTTGGCCCGGATGAAAGCGCTGCCGGCTTGAACTCCGGCGGCGCCGCCGGTCAGAACTTGGTGCGCAGCGTCACGCTGACGTAGCGCGGGTCGCCGTAGTTGGCATAGTCCAGCGTGGCCCAGTAACGCTTGTTGGTGGCGTTGAAGACAGCCACGTTCAGGCTGGTCTTGTCGTCGAAGCGCCAGCTGCCGTTCAGGTTGAACAGGCCGAAGGGCCGCTGGGTCACGCTTGCCGGACCGGACGGGCTGGGCACATTGACGGCGTCCATGCGGCCCTGCCACAGCAACTGCGCACCCAGTTCCAGCGGCTGCAGCGCCCCCGAGAAGCGGTATTGCGTGCCGAGCTTGACCAGCCATTCAGGCAGGTTGGCGTAAGTCAGGTCGGCGGTGTTGCGCTGGGTCTTCACGCGCGTCACACCGGCGGTGGCCTGCCAGCCGGGCGCCAGGCGCGTGGCCACGTCCAGCTCCCAGCCGTGGCTGCGCGTGCCGTCCACACCGACATACGCAGAGCTGCCGTCGGGCAGGCTGCCTGTCGGCTGGCTGCTGTCGCGCACACCGTAGTTGTTCTGCTGCACCTCGAACACCGCAAACGAGGCGCTGACGCGGCGTTCGGCCCACTCGCCCTTGATACCGATCTCGTTGCTGGTGCCCTGCACCGGGTCCAGCGGTTGGTTGTTGCGGTCCTTGTAGTTCTGCGGGTTGAAGATGCCGGTGTGGCTGGCATAGGCCGACAGGGAAGGCGTGATGTCGTACACCAGGCCCAGGAAGGGCGACACCTCGCGCGTGACCGCCTGGCGTGCCGTGGTGGTGGTGAAAGCGCCGGCGACGTTGTAGTTGTCGGTCTGGCGCTTCCAGTTGGTCAGGCGCACACCGGTCAGCACGGACAGCGGGTCGGCCAGGCGCCAGCGCGCCGATGCGTACACGCCGTCCTGGCGGGTCACCTGCTCATTAAAAGCCCCGGTCCGGTTGTAGACCGGAACCGGCGCCGTGCCGTTCCAGGTGTAGACGTTGGCAATCGTGTAGCTGTAGCCGGCCACGCTGGAGTAGGTGTCGGTGTGGGTGTTGGTGCGCAGGCTGCTGAAGCCCAGCGTCACATCGTGCTGGCGGCCGCCCAGGCCGATCTTGCCGGTGAGGTAGGCGTCCAGCGTGTCCTGCGTCTCGGTGCCGCCGCCCACGCCGGCGTAAAGCCGCACGCCGGCGCCGGTGGCGCGGTTCACAAACGGCGCGTTGGCCGTGGTCGAGCCGTAACCATAGGTGCGCAGGCTGAAGTTTTTGCCTTCGGTGTGGTTGTAGCTGGCCTTGAGAGACCACAAATCGTTGATCTGGTGGTCCACGCTGGCAAACAGCGTGCCCGATTCGCGCGACCAGCGTGTCCAGTCCGGAGAAAAATTGGTGGACACCGGCAGGTTGATCTCGCTGCCATCCGTGGCAAAACGTGGGATCGCGCCCCAGATGCCGGCGATCGGCTTGTTGCGCTGCCGCTGGTAACCCACCGACACCACCGTGGAACTGCCGATGTCGGCCTCGACCACGGCGAGCAGGGCGTATTTGTCCTCTTCGTAGCGGTCCCGGTAGCTGTCGCGCGCTTGCTGCGCCACCACCAGGCGGCTGCGTACGCTGCCGTCCGCATTCAGCGGCACGTTCAGGTCCAGCTCGGCGCGGCGGAAACCCCAGCTGCCGGCGCTCACTGCCACCGAGCCGCCGAAGCTGCGCTGCGGGCGCTTGCGGATCAGGTTGATGGTGGCCGAGGGCGTGCCCACGCCGGTCAGGATGCCGTTGGCGCCGCGCACGATGTCGACGCGCTCATACAGGGCGGTGTCGTACTCCTGGTTGGTGTTGCCGCTGTAAGTGGGCATGCCATCCACCTGGAAGTCGGTGATCTGGAAACCGCGCGAGTAATACAGCGGTCGCTGGGTGTCGAAGAAACTCACGTGGATGCCGGTGGTGCTGCGCAGCACGGTGTCCACACTGGTGAGGGAGCGCTGCTCGATCTCGGTCCGCTCCACGGTGCTCAGCGATTGCGGCGTCTCGCGCGCGGTGAGTGGCAGGCGCGTGGAGGTGCTCTCGCGGGTGCCGGTGATGGTGATGCTGTTCAGCGCCGCAGGCTCCTTGTCTTGCGCCCAGGTGGCGCAACACAGGCAGGTGGCAGCGGCGACAGGAATCCATTTCGCTATGAAATTAGTAGCTGTCGACGCAATACGGACAGGGGCTGGAGGCTGATTCGGCATAGTCTTTGATTGAAATAAGCCGGATAACGCCTGCACAGCGCAGCGTCGCAGCCACCAGGGGTGGCTACGGCTGACCGTAAGAAGGGGGCGGCGGGCGCTGCTCCAGCGGTTGGAAGCTGGCTGCACCCGGGAAGGCGGGACTCGTTGGAAGAGGCCGCTCCACAGCGTGTGGCTGAAGACGCAAGTATACGTCTCAAATGAGAAATATTCCTATTCGTAACTGGTGAGCTGTTGCGTTGAGGCCAATCCTGGCCTCTGTGTCCTGTTGCTTTTTTTAGGCGCGCTTGTTGATCGAGGCCAGTACATGCTCCGCCGTCGCCGGCGCCTGCAGCCTGACCGCACCCGGCCGCGCCGCCGCGATGGCTTCTTTCAAGGCCTCCAGCACGCTGATCGCCAGCATGAAGGGTGGCTCGCCGACGGCCTTGCTGCCGAAGACGTTGTCCTCGCGGTTCGGCTCGGGCCAGAGATCGACCTTGAAATGCGCGGGGATGTCGCCGGTGGCCGGAATCTTGTAGGTGCTGGGTGCGTGGGTGCTCAGGTAGCCCTTGTCATTCCACACCAGTTGTTCCGTTGTCAGCCAGCCCATGCCCTGCACAAAGCCGCCTTCGATCTGGCCGATGTCGATGGCCGGGTTGATGCTGGTGCCGACGTCGTGCAGGATATCGACCTTGAGCACGCGGCTTTCGCCGGTCAGTGTGTCGATGGCGACCTCGCTGCAGGCGGCGCCGTAGGCAAAATAATAAAACGGCCGGCCGGTCAGCGTGGTTTTGTCGTAGTGGATTTTGGGTGTGCGGTAAAAACCGTCGCTCCAGAGCTGGATGCGGTTGGCATAGGCCAGGCGCACCACCTCGGGGAAAGGCCGGCTGGCTGTGGGCGAGCTGATCACGCCGCCAGCAAAACGCACGGCGCCGGCGCCGCAGCCATCGAGGCCAGACACAAATTGCGCCAGGTTGTCACGCACATTGCGCGCGGCGTACTGCGCGGCGCGGGCGTTGAGGTCGGTGCCGGCCGAGGCGGCGGTGGCCGAGGCGTTCGGTATCTTGCTGGTGTCGCTGGCCGTGGCCAGCACGTCTTCAAACGCCACGCCGAGTTCGTCGGCGACGATCTGCGCGACCTTGGTGTTCAGGCCCTGGCCCATCTCGGTGCCGCCGTGGTTGACCTGCACGCTGCCATCGGTGTAGACATGCACCAGCGCACCGGCCTGGTTGAACAGGGTGGCGGTGAAGGAGATGCCGAACTTCACCGGCGTGATCGCGATGCCGCGCTTGATCACCGGGCTTTTTGCATTCCATGCCGAAATGGCTTCTCGCCGTTGTCTGTATTGCGCAGTCCGCTCCAGTTTTGAGAGCAGGGGCTCGAGGATGTTGTCCTCCACCTTCATCTGGTAGTGCGTGGTGTTCCGGTCTTCGATGCCGTAGAGGTTGCGCTTGCGCACGTCCAGCGGGTCCAGGCCGAGGTGCCGCGCGATGTCGCCGAGTATGGTTTCGATCAGCACCACACCTTGCGGTCCGCCGAAGCCGCGAAAAGCCGTGTGGCTCTGGGTGTTGGTCTTGCAGCGGTAGGACGCAATCTCCACGTCTTCGAGAAAGTAGGCGTTGTCGCTGTGGAAAATCGCGCGGTCGGCGACCGGGCCGCTGAGGTCGGCGCTGAAGCCGCAGTTGGCCAGCATCAGCAGCTTGAGGCCGTGCAGGCGGCCGCTGTTATCGAAGCCGACGCTGTAGTCGTAGGCAAACGGGTGGCGCTTGCCGGTGACCATGAAGTCGTCATCGCGGTCCAGCCGCAGCTTGACCGGGCATTTGAGTTTGTTCGCGGCAATCGCCGCCCAGACGGCGAGATGACCGGCCTGGGTTTCCTTGCCGCCGAAACCGCCGCCCATGCGCCGGCATTCAACACGCACCGCATGGTTGCTGATGCCCAGCGCGTGCGAGACCCAGTGCTGGATTTCGCCCGGATGCTGGGTGCTGGAATAAACCAGCCACTGGTTCTGCTCCTGCGGCAGCACGTAGGCGACCTGGCCTTCCAGATAGAAGTGCTCCTGGCCACCCACTTCGAGCTGACCGCTCAGCGTATGCGGCGCCGACTTCAAGGCCTGCGCCGCGTCGCCGCGTTTGACGAACACCGGCGGCAGCACATAACTTTCTGCCTTCAAGGCATCACGCACGTTCAGGATGGGTGGCAGTTCTTCGATGTTGAGGCTGACCTTGCGCGCGGCGCGGCGTGCCTGCATCACCGAATCTGCGATGACCAGGCCGATGACCTGGCCGATGTGCTCGACGGTGCCCGAGGCAAACACCGGCTCGTCGTGCACAAAGGTGGCGAGCAGCGGGTCGCCCGGCACGTCGCCCGCCAGGATCACATCGCGCACACCCGGCATGGCCAGTGCGGCACGGGTATCCACAGCCCGCAGCCGGCCGTGTGCCACGGTGGAGAGGATGGGCGCGGCGTGCAGGGTGCCGCGCACCTCGGGAATGTCATCGCCATAGGTCGCGGCACCGGCCACCTGGGCGCGCGCGCTTTCGTGTTTGTGTGAACGTCCGGCCGCGCCGCGGGCGGGCGACTGCGGCCCGGGAGGCGGCGTCACCGGTGGCACCGCGAGTTGTGGGCTGGACGGGTTGTCAGCGCGGCTGACCGGGCCTTCGTTCTGGGGCTGTTCGCGGGCGTTCACGGCGTGACCTCTTCGAGCACAAAGGATTCAAGGTTGATCTGCTTCAGCCCCTGGCTCTCCAGCCAGAAACGCTGCAGCAGATGGCCCAGCACCTCGCTGCGGTAGGCGCCGGAGGCGCGCATGTCCGAGATAGGTGAAAACTCGGCGCGCAGCATGCTGATGGCCTGCTGCACGGTCTGCAGCGTCCAGGGCTGGCCGGTCAGGGCGGCTTCGGTCTGCACAGCGCGTGCCGGCGTGGCCGCGACGCCACCTGCGCCCATGGAAGCCTTCACCACCTTGCCGCCTTCCACCTGCAGATTCACGGCCAGACAAACGGCGGAGATGTCGTCGTCGTAGCGTTTGGAAATCTTGTAGACCTTGAGCATTTCCCCAGGCACCGGCTTCGGCACCTTGATCCAGGCCAGCACCTCGTCGGCCGCCATGACATTTTTCCGGTAGCCGGAGTACAACGCTTCCAGCGGCATCTCGCGCGAAACTTGTTGGCCGGCGCGCACGCTCATCAGCACGACGCTGGCACCAAGCGCAATCAGCAGCGGCATCGAGTCGCCAATCGGCGAACCATTGGCCACGTTGCCGCCCAGCGTGCCGGCATTGCGCACCGGCAGGCCGGCAAAACGTGCGGCGAAGGTTTGCAGTTGCGGCCGGTCGGCCACCAGCGCAGCAAAAGCGTCGCTGAGCGTGACGGCTGCGCCTATGGCGATGTGATGCGGGTAGTGCTCCACCTGCCTGAGCTCTTGCACCTGGGTGATGTCCAGCACCTGGTCGAACTGCCTGTGCATCTTGGTGACCCACAGACCGACGTCGGTGCAGCCGGCGACAAGCTGGGCGTCGGGGTGGGCGGCGCGCGCTTCCAGCAGCGCGGCCAGCGTGCGCGGGGATTGATAAGCCAAATCGGCCTCGGGCCCTTTGCTGACCGGCGCAAGCAGCTCCAATTTTGATAGCAAATTGGCTTCGTCGAGCTTGACCGCAGGCAGTGAGGCCATCTGTTGCGCGGCGTCAAGAATCGGCCGGTAGCCGGTGCAGCGGCAGAGGTTGCCCGACAACTCTTCTTGTGCCAGCTCGCGCGTGATGGCCTTGCCCTGGCACACATGGTTTTGGTACATGCCGAACAAACTCATGACAAAACCCGGTGTGCAAAAGCCGCACTGGGAGCCGTGGCAATCGACCATGCTTTGTTGAGCCGGGTGCAGGCTGCCGTCGGCGGCAGCCAGGTCTTCCACCGTCCACAAGGCCTGGCCATCGACGGAATGCGCCAGCTTGATGCAGCTGTTGACGGCCCGGTAAGTCATGCGCCCGCCCTCGGCTTCGCCGACCACGACGGTGCAGGCACCGCAGTCGCCTTCGCCGCAACCTTCCTTGGTGCCGGTCAGTCCAAGGTCTTCGCGCAGCAGCTCCAGCAGCGTGCGGCTGGGTGGTACATTGGCGAGCGAGACCAGCTCGCCCCCCCTGATGAATTGAATGATTTTGAGAGGCGATTGAATGTCCATGCGCACTAGGGTAAGACTATTTGCCTTCAGCCGGTATACCGATCGTCATATCAGGCCAATGTG
>JAZKIE010000440.1:0-5096 GCA_040385025.1 Pseudomonadota bacterium
TGCGCCTCCACCGTCTTGATGCTGATGCCCAGGTCATCGGCGATCTGCTTGTTCAGGCGGCCGGCGACGATGCGTTCAAGCACCTGGGCTTCGCGTGAAGTGAGCTTGGCCAGCAGGGCGTCGCGGCTGGCCGATTGCTGGTGTTCGCTGAAGGCTTCCTTGGCCTGGTCCAGCATGCGTTCGACCAGGCTGACCAGGGCTTCTTCCTGAAACGGCTTCTGGATGAAGTCCATCGCGCCTTTTTTCATGGTGTCCACCGCCATCGGCACGTCGCCGTGGCCGGTGATGAACACGATGGGCAGGGGCGACTTGCGTTCGACCAGGCGGTCCTGCAGTTCCAGGCCGGTCATGCCACCCATGCGGATGTCCACAATCAGGCAGGCGACCTCGCGCGCGTCGTAGCGGCTCAGAAAGGTTTCAGCGGAGTCGTAGCAGCGCACCCGGTAGTCCTTGCCTTCGAGCAGCCACTGCAGCGAGTCGCGCACGCCTTCGTCATCGTCGACGACATACACGGTGCCTTTTTTCGGAATCAAGCTCATGCCAAACCTTTTGCTTAGACGGTATCAAACAGCTTGTCAGTGAACGCCGGCCGGTGGGGACGGCGATTCTGTGGCAGCCAGGGCTGGTGAAAGCAGGGGAGTCACGGGGATCCAGAAGGTGAACCGGCACCCCACCACTTCGTCGCCATTGTAGAGGTTCTCCGCCTGCATCCTGCCCTGGTGCGACTCGACGATGCTGCGGCACAGCTTCAGACCGATGCCCATGCCTTCGGCCTTGGTTGAATAGAAGGCTTCATAGAGCCGGCTCATGACCTCGGGCGACAGGCCCTTGCCCGAGTCGAGCACAGAAAACTCGACCACGCTCTGGTCATCTATGGTCTTGGGCACCACCCGCAACTCGACGCTGCGGCGCGCCGTCGGCCGTCTGGCTTGCGCGATCGACTCGGCGCCGTTTTTCATCAGGTTGATCAGCACCTGCTCGATCAGGATGGGGTCCACCATTACCGGCGGCAGGCGCGCCGCGATGTAGTGGCTGAGCCGCACGTTGTGGCGGCGCAGCTCGATGTCGGCCAGCTCCATCGCATTGCTGACCATGGTGGCCACGTCGGCCGAGCTGCGGTTGGGCTCGCTGCGTTTCACGAAAGAACGGATGCGCTGGATGATCTGGCCCGCACGGTGCGCCTGTTTGGCGGTTTTTTCCAGCGCCACCAGCAGGTCTTCGTTGCTGATCTGCTGGCCCTTGATGCGCGAGACCATGCCGTTGCAGTAGTTGTTGATGGCGGTCAGCGGCTGGTTCAGTTCGTGCGCCACGCTCGACGCCATCTCGCCCATGGTGATCAGGCGGCTGGCCGACTGGGCCCGTTCGGCCTGCAGGGCGGCCTGCTCCTCGGCGTGGCGGCGCGGCGTGATGTCGGTGGCAATCACCATCTGGGCCAGGCGGCCATCCACCCAGGTCAGGTAACGCGAGCGCACTTCCAGCCACTTGCCGAGTTCGGGCAGGAAAATCTCGGCATTTTCGGTCTGGGCCGTGGTCAGTGTGTCGGTGGGGAAACCGGCCAGCCCGTCCACGGCATCCAGCGTGTCGTCGGTGGGCGTCACCGCCGGCACGCCGGCCTGCGCAATCAGGTTCATGTGGCCGGACACGTCGCCGCCGAACCAGGCGCGGTACAGCTTGTTGGCAAACAGCAGCTCCTCGCTGCCCAGCGGCGCGACCGACACAGCGGCGTCCAGCCCCTCCAGCACGGTGGTGAAGCGTTCGTAGGAGTTGGAGAGTTCTTCGCGGATGCGTTTGGGCTCGGTGATGTCGGTGACCGAGGTCATCCAGCCGGTTTGCTGGCCGCGCGGGTCGATCAGCGGCGACACATACATGCGCCCGTCGAAGATCGCGCCGCTTTTGCGCTTGATGCGCACCTCGAAGCCGCCCGGGGCGGAGCGGCCGTGCAGCTCATCATCCAGCCGGGCTGCGAGGGTTTCGCGGTCCTGCTCGGGCCAGTAGGGAAAGGGCGCGGTGCGGCCAACCAGCTCGCCTTCGCTCCAGCCTGTCATCTGGCAAAAGGCCGGGTTGACGTAGGTGATGCGGCCCTGCAGGTCCAGCGCGCGCATGCCGGTCAGCATGGAGTTTTCCATGGCGCGGCGGAAATTGGTTTCGGAGACCAGCGCTTCCTGGGCCTGCACGCGGCGGCGGGTATGCCGCCAGGTGCCCAGCAGCATCCAGACGGTGAGGGCGCTCAGCGCGCTGACCAGCCAGAAGAAGCCGCTGCCGACCACGCCCAGCGAAGCGCGGTAACCCTTGGCCTTGAGCAGCAGGCCGTTGCCGACCGGCGAGACCGGGATCTCGTATTCCTGCGCCTCGTCAGACCAGGGCAGCAGCTTGGCCGCTGTGGCCCGGGGCGGCGGCATGTTGCCAGCCAGCAGCTTGCCCTGGTCGTCGAGCAGCGCCACCGCGTATTTGGCGGTGACTTCGGTCGGCACACCAAAGCGCAGCAGGCCGTCGATCGCGTATTCACCCAGAATCACGCCGCCGAACTTGCCCTGGTCGTCCAGCGGGACATGCAACTGCAGGCTGGGGCCGTTGTAGTTGGTGTCATCCCTGGTCGTCAGCGGGCGCGAGTAAACCGGTTGCCGCAAATCACGCGCCAGGCCGAACGTGCCTTCGGTTTCACCGTATTTGAGCTGTTCACCGGGGATGCGCACCTGCGCCAGGTTGGCGCTTGGCGAGACATAAGTGGCCTTGACCTTGCGGCGCGAGTCCACCCAGGTGACGGCCAGCAGTTCCGGGTACTGGTTGACCAGGGATTCGGCCTGGGCGACGAACTCTTCAGTGTCCAGGTCCTTGTTGGACACGTCGCGGCCCAGGCGCATCAGCTGCTCCTGGCGCTCCAGCAGCCGCAGCCGCAGCCGCTGCTGGGCGTATTCGACATCCCGTTTCACGGCCTGCTGTTCGCGGTCGATTTCCTCGATGCGCAGGTAACCGAAGGCGGCAATCACCGCCGCCAGAAACAGCATCACCGCCAACAGTGGCCCCAGCGTGACGAAGCGATCCTGGCGTGTCGGCGATTGTTTGCGCCACCAGTGGCGCCAGCGGGCCAGCGGCGCGGCGCCGGGCGGTGGTGCGGGAGTGGAGGGGGCGGGGAGCGTCATGGTGGGTTGTCGAGTTTAAGGGACTTAGGTCCCGCAGGCCGTACTTCCGGTTCGCGACCCCGCTGCCATCGGGCGTTTTTAAGGCCATGTTGTCACTCAGAACGGAGCAAACATGCTTTGGTTAAATTTCTTAATGTGAAATCATCAGGCACTATTTGAAATTTATTAAAAGTTATGAGAAACTAGGGACTTGAATCTAAATTGCGTTACAACGTGATGAAGACGCCACTCAACACAGGCTAGCACCCTAGCCAACAGCAGGAGACAAAACCATGGCTGCAAATCCGGAACAGGCACGTGTGGACACTTTGGGCACAGCCGCGAACGACGCGCTTGACAAAGACGCCCAGGAAACGCGGGAGTGGCTCGAAGCCCTGACCGCCGTCATCGAAAGTGAAGGCCCGGAGCGCGCGCACTTTTTGCTGGAGCAACTGCTCGAGCATGCCCGCCAGGGCAGCATCGACATGCCGTTTTCGGCCAACACCGGTTATGTCAACACGATTGAGGTGGACCAGGAAGAGCGCTCCCCCGGCAACCTGGAAATCGAACGGCGCCTGCGCGCCTACATGCGCTGGAACGCCATGGCCATGGTGGTCAAGGCGAATCGCCTGCATCCGGCCGACGGCGGCGACCTCGGCGGCCACATCGGTTCCTTCGCTTCGCTGGCCAGCATGTTTGGCGCCGGCTTCAACCATTTCTGGCATGCCGAAAGCGAAACGCACGGCGGCGACTGCCTCTACATCCAGGGCCATGTGTCGCCCGGCGTGTATGCGCGTGCCTATCTCGAAGGCCGGCTGACTGAAGAGCAACTGCTCAATTTCCGTCAGGAAGTCGATGGCAAGGGCCTGTCGAGCTACCCGCACCCCAAGCTGATGCCCGAGTTCTGGCAGTTCCCGACCGTCTCCATGGGCCTGGGCCCGCTGATGGCGATTTACCAGGCGCGCTTTTTGAAGTACCTGCATGCCCGCGGCATCGCCAACACCGAAAACCGCAAGGTCTGGGTGTTCTGCGGCGACGGCGAGATGGACGAGGTCGAATCGATGGGCGCCATCGGCCTGGCCGCACGCGAGAAACTCGACAACCTGGTGTTTGTCATCAACTGCAACCTGCAGCGCCTGGACGGCCCGGTGCGCGGCAACGGCAAGATCATCCAGGAGCTCGAAGGCGAGTTCCGCGGCGCCGGCTGGAACGTCATCAAGCTGATCTGGGGCAGTAACTGGGATCCGCTGCTGGCCCGCGACAAGGACGGCGCGCTGCGCAAGATCATGATGGACACGGTCGATGGCGACTACCAGGCCATGAAGGCCAATGACGGTGCCTACGTGCGCAAACATTTCTTCGGCCAGAATCCGAAAACGCTGGAGATGGTCGCCAAGATGAGCGACGAGGACATCTTCGAGTTGCGCCGTGGCGGCCACGACTCGCAAAAGGTTTACGCGGCCTTCCATGCGGCCGTCAACCACGTCGGCCAGCCGACGGTGTTGCTGATCAAGACCGTCAAGGGTTTTGGCATGGGCAAGATCGGCGAGGGCAAGAACAATGTGCACCAGACCAAGAAGCTGTCGGACGAGGACATCAAGGCCTTCCGCGACCGCTTCAACATCCCGATTCCGGACAGCCAGCTGGCCGACATCCCGTTTTACAAACCGGCCGATGACACGCCCGAGATGCAGTACCTGCATGAGCGCCGCAAGGCCCTGGGCGGTTATTTGCCGCACCGCCGGGTCAAGGCCGATGA
The DNA here is from genome assembly GCA_040385025.1 of Pseudomonadota bacterium. Lineage (GTDB taxonomy): Bacteria > Pseudomonadota > Gammaproteobacteria > Burkholderiales > Burkholderiaceae_C > Polaromonas. The sequence continues at coordinate 4,879 of JAZKIE010000440.1, forward strand.
AAGTTTCACCGTGCCGGCGCTGGAGACCTTCAAGTCGGTGATCGAGCCGACGGCCGAAGGCCGCGAGATTTCCACGACACAGGCTTATGTGCGTTTCCTCACGCAGCTGCTGCGCGACCAGGCGCTGGGTCCGCGCGTGGTGCCCATCCTCGTCGATGAAGCACGCACCTTCGGCATGGAAGGCCTGTTCCGCCAGATCGGCATCTACAACCCGGACG
>JAZKIE010000441.1:0-2234 GCA_040385025.1 Pseudomonadota bacterium
CCACCTGCCGGGTCGCATCATCGCGCCCGGTTTTGTGGACATGCACATCCACTACCCGCAGCTCGACGTGATCGGCTCGCCCGCCGAAGGCCTGCTGCCCTGGCTTGAAAATTACACGTTTCCGCATGAAAGCCGTTTTTCCGATGTCGCGCACAACAGCGAAGCGGCCACCTTCTTCGTGGACGAGCTGCTGCGCCACGGCGTGACGACGGCGCTGGCCTTTGCCACCTCGCATCCAGCCTCGGTCAACGCCTTGCTCGGCGAAGCCCAGCGCCGCAGCCTGCGTTTGATTGCGGGCAAGGTGTTGCAGGATCAGCATTCGCCCGACGGCGTGCGCGACGAAACCGAACAAAGCCTGCGCGACACCGAAGCGCTGATCACGCGCTGGCACGGTGTGGACCGGCTTGGTTATGCGATCACGCCGCGTTTTGTCCCGAGTTGCAGCGAGGCGCAACTGCGCGGCGCCGGCGAGCTGGCCGCGCGTTATGCCGATGTCTGGATCCAGTCGCATGTGGCCGAAAACAAGGACGAGGTCGCCTGGGTGCGGGACCTGTATCCGCAAGCGCGCAGCTACCTCAGCGTGTATGAGCAGTTTGGCCTGTTGCGTCCGCGCGCCGTTTATGCCCACTGCATCCACATCGACGACGAGGACAGGGCGCTGATGCGCGGTACCGGCACGGCCGCCGCCGTCAGCCCGACCAGCAACCTGTTTCTGGGCAGTGGTTTTTTCGACTACCAGGCAGCGGACCGGACCGGTTTTTTGTATGGTCTGGCCAGCGACGTCGGCGGTGGCACCAGCTTCAGTCCCTTCCACACCATGCTGGCGGCCTATTACGTGGGCCGCGAGGGGCAGACCAAGGCCGGCGTGTCGCTGAGCCCGCAGCAACTGTGGTGGCAACACACTGGCGGCGCGGCGCGCGCGCTGGGCCTGGAAGGTGTGGTCGGCAACCTGTTGCCCGGCTGCGAGGCTGATTTTGTGATTCTCAACCCGCAGGCCACGCCGCTGCTGGCACGCAAGACGGCGCAGGCGGGCAGTCTGGACGAACTGCTGTTCGCACTGATCGTGCTGGGCGACGACCGGGTGGTCGAGAACACCGTGATTTCGCAGGCGGGAAGCGCCTGACGCGGTCTTTATAAGAAGAATCGGCCTCTGGACCTTATGGGGTTTGCGCGAGCAGCTATCAAAAGAGGAGCAAATGAGTGCCTCAGGCGGGTACGCTGCTCTGGTTCGGAATGCCGTCTATCGGCGCTTCGTCGGTGCCAATTGTCGTACGGGTGAAGGACTCTACCTGCTTGCGCGCGGCCTCGGGATCGCGCAGCCAGTCGGCGTAAAAGCTGAAAGGGCAGGCGGCCATGCCCTGGTCGCCGTCACCCGAGTTGATCATGCCGGTGTAACCACGGTGCAGCAGCTTGAACAAGTGGTTTTCCGACTGCCCGTTACGCCGGAAGTCGCGGATCAGGTGTTTGGACAGCGCCGCGTACTGGATGCCCATGTCCTCCTCGCCGCATTCGCCCAGGGTGCGGCCGTCAAAACCGATGATGGCGGAGTGGCCGAAGTAGGAGTACACACCGTCGAAGCCTGCCGCATTGGCGACCGCCACATAACAGTTGTTGGCAAAAGCCATGGCCTTGCTGATCAGGATCTGCTGCTCCTTGGCGGGGTACATATAACCCTGGCAGCGCACGATCAGTTCGGCGCCTTTCATGGCGCAGTCGCGCCAGATTTCCGGGTAGTTGCCGTCGTCGCAGATGATCAGGCTGACCTTCAGGCCCTTGGGCCCGTCGCTGACATAGGTCCGGTCGCCGGGGTACCAGCCTTCGATCGGCACCCAGGGCATGATCTTGCGGTATTTCTGCACGATCTCGCCCTGATCGTTCATCAGGATCAGCGTGTTGTAGGGCGCCTTGTGCGGATGCGCCTCATGGCGTTCGCCGGTGATCGAGAACACGCCCCAGACTTTCGCCTCGCGGCAGGCGGCAGCGAAGACATCGGTCTCGGCGCCGGGGATCGTGGCGGCGTTTTCGTACATCTCGCCGGCGTCGTACATGATGCCGTGGGTGCTGTATTCCGGGAAGATCACCAGATCCAGCCCGGGCAGGCCTTTTTTCATGCCGACGACCATGCGCGCGATGTTGCGCACGTTGTCCATCACCTCGGCATGGGTGTGCAAGCGCGGCATCTTGTAGTTGACCACCGCCACACCGACGGTGTCCTTGCTGCTGGAAATATCGCC
>JAZKIE010000442.1:0-2722 GCA_040385025.1 Pseudomonadota bacterium
GGATCAGCGCGCCGAACTTGGGGCTGAAGCCGAGCACGATGGCGATCAGGGCCGCAACCAGAAACACCGCCGTCGAATAAATCTTGGTGGCAGCCATCACGCCGATGTTCTCCGCATAGGTGGTGACGCCGGTGCCGCCAGCCGCGCCGGACACCATCGTTGCCACGCCGTCGCCGATGAAGGCACGGCCCATGTACTGGTCCAGGTTTTTGCCGGTCATGGCGGTGACGGCCTTGATGTGGCCCAGGTTCTCCGCCACCAGGATGACGGCAACCGGCGCGATCAGCAGCATCGCACTCATCGTGAACACCGGCGCGGCGAAAGCCGGCAGCCCGAACCACGCGGCATTGGCAATGACGGACAGGTCCACCGGTTTGCCCAGGCCCAGGCCATTCGTGAGCACCGCATAAATCAGGGTGGCCACGATCAGCCCGACCAGGATCAGCAGCCGCTGCACCATGCCGCGGGTCATCACCGCCACCAGCGCGACGCTGACGAAAGTGACGAGCTGCATCCAGGAATCGAAATTGCTGGCGGCCATGTTCTTGATCGGGATGCCGGCCAGGTTCAGGCCGATCACCGCCACCACCGCGCCGGTGACCACCGGCGGCATGAAACGTTCGATCCAGCCGGTGCCGACGGACTGAACAATGGCGCCTATGACCGTGTACAACACACCGCAGGCAATGATGCCGCCCAGCGCCAGGCCAATGTTGGCATTTGGCCCCTTGCCGGCATAGGCGGTGGCGGCAATCACCACGCCGATGAAGGCGAAGCTGGAACCGAGGTAGCTGGGCACCTTGCCGCCGGTGATTACAAAAAAGATCAAGGTGCCTATGCCGCTCATCAGGATCGCAATGTTCGGATCGAAGCCCATCAGGATAGGCGCCAGCACCGTGGCGCCGAACATGGCGATCACGTGCTGCACGCCCATCACCGCCGTTTGCGGCCAGGGCAAACGCTCGTCCGGTGCTATCACCCCGCCCTGTTGCAGTACTGCGCTGCTTTTTTCCGTCCAGCTAAACATGCCCATCTTGAATCTCCTCTTGCTATTGAAGGTGCGGCAATGCTAGGGGCAACGCGCATCTTGCACAAGTGGCTTACACAGACGGGCTCTCGGTAAGAAAGGCGCTGATTTCCTGCAACACCGCGTCATCTTTCAAAATGCGGCGATGGCCCAGGTCCTGGGTGGCCAGCAAGCGCGAGCCGGCGATGGCTTGGCTGAAGGCCACGCCGTCGGCGAAACGGTTGATGCTGTCGCGCCTGTCGTGCACCACCAGCGTACTCTGGGTGATGCGCGGGCCGACAGCCTGCGGTTCGAACTGCGGCATCAATATGCCCTCGCGTGCCTCGAAGCGTTTTTGCATCGCGGCACGCGTGCGTTCGCTCAGGCCGAAAACCTGGGCAAACAGCCGCGTGTATTCGTGGGGTGAGGCTGGCGGCGCCAGCAGCACCAGCTTGCGCAGTGCCATTCCGCGGCTGGCGGCAAAGGCCGCGGCGTTGGCGCCCAGCGAATGCGCAACCACCGCGTCCACGCTGAAACCCTGTTGCTGCAGGCGCGCCGCTGCATAGTCGATGGCGCGTGCAAACTGCGGCAGGTTGCTGGTCGGGCCGGCGCTGCGGCCGTGCGCCGGCATTTCAAGGATCACTGCGCGCAGGCCCTGCGCCTGCAGGCTGTCGGCCAGCGCCAGCATCTGGCCGGCGTGCCCGCCCCAGCCGTGTACCAGCAGCACCACCGGGCCGTGCGGCGCGACCGGTCGGGTGTACAGCGTGATGCTGGCGGTTTCAAACGGCCAGGCGCTGATGGTCCAGTCGGCCGGCCAGGCGCGACGGCGCGTCAGCCAGCGTGGCGGCAGCGGCGTGCCGAACAGGCGGTAAGCGGCACGTACCGCCAGCGCTGGCCACAGGCGCTGCGATGCGCCCAGGCCCCAGCGGAACAGCCGGGTCACGGGGCTGGTGTTGTAGAAAGCGGCGGTGGCTTCGAGAGAGCTGCGTGTCATGGCGGGTTTCCTTTCAGTACCAGATCCAGTCGCGGTTGCTGCGCGGCACGCCCCGCAGCGATTCGCGGACGGCGCGCACCGCGCGCACGAGGACAAACAAGGCAAGGGGGACGATCAGGAGCAACATGGCATTTCCTTTTTTCTCCGCACGGTTGTGCGAAATAGGGGTGAACAAAAAGCCCTTGTGAGGCATCACTTCTCGCCAGGTCTCAGGCCTGGTAACTGGTTTTCAGGCGCTGCCAACTGGCCAGGGCCCGCTCGGCGGCGCGGTGGTCGCGCAAAAAACGCGCGTCGTGAAGCAGACCCATGGCGAGGGCGCTGACTTCACAGACGAGCTGTTCGGGATCGGTATCGGCCAGGAGGTGGCCGGCGTCGATGGCTTGCTGTGCAGTGCGGCGCAGCGCGGCACGCCAGCGCGTGACTTCCTGGAGCAGCACGTCGCGCAACTCGCCCTCGCGGTCATCGAGTTCGAAGGCGCCGGCGGTGTAGATACAGCCAGACTTCACCTCGACATCGCGCATGCGCACGATCCAGCGCTGCATGACAGCGTCCAGCCGCGGCAGGCCCTTGGGCAGTTGCATGGCCGGCACAAACACATCGGCGATGAACCGCCGGCCGAACTCCTCGATCACGGCTTTCTGCAGCGCTTCGCGCGAGCCGATGCGCGAAAACACGCCGCTCTTGGACAAACCCAGACGGTCGGCCACGGCCTGCAGCGTGAT
>JAZKIE010000443.1:0-3073 GCA_040385025.1 Pseudomonadota bacterium
CGTGGGGGCATTATTTCAACGCTTTGAAACGCATGCGCTTGGGCTTGGCACCCTCTTCACCCAGACGTTTCTTCTTGTCGGCTTCGTATTCCTGGTAGTTGCCGTCAAAGAAAGTCCACTGGCTGTCGCCCTCTGCGGCGAGGATGTGGGTGGCAATCCGGTCCAGGAACCAGCGGTCATGGCTGATGACCATGATGGAACCGGCAAATTCGAGCAGCGCGTCTTCCAGCGAGCGCAGGGTTTCCACGTCGAGGTCGTTGGACGGCTCATCAAGCATCAACACGTTGCCGCCGGCAATCAAGGTTTTGGCCAGGTGCAGACGACCGCGCTCGCCGCCCGACAGCGTGCCCACGCGTTTTTGCTGGTCGGCGCCGTTGAAGTTGAAGCGCCCCGCATAAGCACGGCTCGGCATGGTGAACTTGCCCACCGTCAACATGTCGAGGCCGCCGGAAATGTCTTCCCAGACGGTTTTTTCGTTGGCGAGGTCATCGCGGTGCTGGTCCACAAAGGCCATGCGCGCGGTCTTGCCGATCACGACTTCGCCGCTGTCGGGCTGCTCCTTGCCGGCGATCAGCTTGAACAGCGTGGACTTGCCGGCGCCGTTGGGGCCGATGATGCCGACGATGGCGCCCGCAGGAATCTTGAAGCTCAGGTTGTCGATTAGCAGGCGGTCGCCAAAGGACTTGCTGACGTTCTTGAACTCGATGACTTCATTGCCCAGGCGTTCGGCCACAGGGATAAAAATCTCCTGGGTTTCGTTGCGCTGCTGGTATTCGAAATCGGACAATTCCTCGAAGCGGGCCAGCCGTGACTTGCTCTTGGCCTGGCGCGCTTTCGGGTTCTGGCGCGACCATTCGAGCTCTTTCTTCAATGCCTTGGCGCGGGCTTCCTCGCCCTTTTGCTCCTGCGCCAGGCGTTCGCCCTTTTGCTCCAGCCAGGTGCTGTAGTTGCCCTTCCAGGGGATGCCACGGCCGCGGTCCAGCTCCAGGATCCACTCGGCCGCGTTGTCCAGGAAGTAGCGGTCATGGGTGATGGCCACCACGGTGCCGGGGTAACGCTGCAAAAACTGCTCCAGCCAGTCCACCGATTCGGCGTCCAGGTGATTGGTCGGCTCGTCGAGCAGCAGCATGTCGGGCTTGGACAACAACAGGGCGCACAGCGCCACGCGGCGTTTTTCACCGCCGGACAAGACGCCGATCACCGCGTCCCAGGGCGGCAGGCGCAGCGCATCGGCGGCGATCTCAAGCTGGTGCTCGGAATCGGAGCCCGAGGTCGCGATGATGGCTTCCAGGCGCGCCTGCTCGGCAGCCAGGGCGTCAAAGTCGGCATCAGGCTCGCCGTAGGCGGTGTAAACGGCTTCCAGTTGGGCTTTGGCTGCAAACACCGCACCCATACCGGCCTCGACACTTTCGCGCACGGTGTGCTCGGGGTTGAGCTTGGGCTCCTGCGGCAGGTAGCCGATGTTCAGGTTCGGCATCGGGGTGGCTTCACCCTCGATCTCGGTGTCCAGACCAGCCATGATCTTGAGCAGGGTGGATTTGCCGGAGCCATTGGTGCCCAGCACGCCGATCTTGGCGCCGGGGAAAAAGCTGAGCGACACATCCTTGAGGATCTGGCGCTTGGGCGGCACGATTTTGCCGACCTTGTTCATGGTAAAGACGTACTGGGCCATCAGGATTCAACTTCTCAAAGAGGGAAAACAAAAAAGGGGGCGTGAGCGCAAAACCAACCCGTGATTTTCGGTGATTTTTTGCGGCAATCCCCTGATTATCGTTCCGTGCGACAATACACAGGTTGCTGGCTCCAGTTGCCTGCAACATTCGGGCACACCTCAGTGACAGTTTCGGCAACGATTCAGGGTGTTTTTGGCCCAACCTCCTGACCCCATCTGCCTTTGACTGGCGGGACCCACAAGCTCCCACAGGCCGATCCTGAGCACTCCTGCAGTGCAAAAAAATGACCTTTGAAAATCTGAATCTGGCCCCGGCCATTCTTAAAGCCGTGCTTGAGCAGGGCTATGACACCCCCACCCCGATCCAGGCCCAGGCGATTCCCGCCGTGCTTGCAGGTGTGGACCTCTTGGGCGGCGCCCAGACCGGCACCGGCAAAACCGCAGCCTTTGTGCTGCCCATGCTGCAGCGCCTGTCGAGCGAGCCTTCCCTGAAAAACAAACGCGGCGTCAATGCCGTGCGTTGCCTGATCATGACCCCGACGCGCGAACTCGCGGCGCAGGTTGAAGAAAGCGTGCGCGTTTACGGCAAATACCTGGAGCTCAGCTCCATGGTCATGTTCGGCGGCGTCGGCATGGGCGCACAAATCGAAAAACTGCGCCGCGGCGTCGACATCCTGGTGGCCACCCCCGGCCGCCTGCTGGACCACGCGAGCCAGGGCACGCTGGACCTGGGCCAGGTGCAAATCCTGGTGCTCGATGAAGCCGACCGCATGCTGGACATGGGTTTTATCCATGACATCAAAAAAGTGCTGGCGCTGGTGCCCAAGCAGAAGCAGTCGCTGCTGTTCAGCGCGACCTTCAGCGACGAAATTCGCGAACTGGCCAACGGCCTGCTGAAAAACCCGCAAAGCATCCAGGTGACACCGCGCAACACCACGGTGCAGCGCATCACCCAGACCATTCACCCGGTCGGCCGCGGCAAGAAAAAAGCCCTGCTCACGCACATCATCAATGAGCACAACTGGAGCCAGGTGCTGGTGTTCACCCGCACCAAGTTCGGCGCCAACAATGTGGCCGAACACCTGACGAAAAACGGCATCCCGGCGATGGCGCTGCATGGCAACAAGAGCCAGACCGCCCGCACCCAGGCACTGGCCGACTTCAAGAGCGGCAGCATCCGCGCCCTGGTGGCCACCGACATCGCCGCGCGCGGCATCGACATCGACGAGTTGCCACACGTCGTGAACTATGAAATCCCCAACGTCAGCGAAGACTACGTCCACCGCATCGGCCGCACCGGCCGCGCCGGCAACAGCGGCGAGGCCGTGAGCCTGGTCTGCCTGGACGAAGAAGGCTTCATGCAGGACATCGAGCGCTTCACCAAGCAGAACATCGAAAAAG
>JAZKIE010000444.1:0-7075 GCA_040385025.1 Pseudomonadota bacterium
CACAGGTGACACCCAGGGCCCCGGCCGGCAGAGAGGCACCGCTGGTGACGCCGGCTCCTCCCAGGGTCGTGCCGCCCGCGGCCGTGCCGGCTCCGCCCGCACCCGTTTCTTCATCGAACGACGCCAATTACACCGAGCTCAGGCAGACACTGCAGAACTGGCGTGCCGCATGGATCAAACGGGATGTGGACACCTATCTTGAGTTTTATGCGCCGAACTTTGTGCCCTCGACGGGCGACAGCCGGGAAATCTGGAGAGAAAAACGCAAAGCGGCTTTGAGCCGTGCGGCCGATATTTCCCTGGAGATTGCCGACTTGACGGTTACTTTGTCGGACGCCACGAATGCAACCATGGTTTTCAAGCAAACGTATGGGGCAGCCAACTACCGGGACATTGTCACCAAAACCCTGCAATGGATGAAAGTGGGTGAGCGCTGGCTGATTGTGCGCGAAAGCTCTGCAGCTCCTCTGGCGGTGGGTCAGTAAGTATCCGCCTTCCATCCGATCCCGATCCAGCTGCTGAACATCTGCAAGGGCTTGTTCAGCGCGTCCTCAGCGCAATATGTTGCTGGCAGCGAAACGGTCGAGTTCGTCAAACACCTTGTCAAAATCCACTGGTTTGGTCCAGTAGCCGGTAAAACCGGCTTGCTCGGCAAGTATTTTGTGTTCGGGCAGGGTATCGGCCGAACACATGAAAGCCGGCGTTTCTTCGAGGCCGGCAATACCGCGCATGCGCTTGAGCAGATCAATGCCGTGGGTGTCCGGCAGGCGGCCGTCCAGGACCAGCACATCGGGCTGCCAGGTGCTGGCGACTTCAAACCCCTGGGCACCGTTTTGAGCCATGCGCATCTCGACATCGTCGCGGGTTCGCATCACGTCATCGAACAGCATCAGGTTGTACATATTGTCTTCAACGTACAGCACGCGCATTTTCCGCTGGGTACCGTCTGCGGCTGCTGGGACCGGCTCAAGGAACTCGGGGTTGGTATCGGTGAAGTCGTTGGCTTGTTCCCAATAGACGTCCGTGGACACCTGATCAAGGACACGGCACAGCCGGGCAGACTGGATCAGCGCGTTTTCCACGCGCTTGCGCTCGGTCACGTCCAGGCTCAGTTCAACAAACACAAGGGGTCGACCCTGGCCATCGACTTCAGAAAACATCAGTGAGTGAACTTCCAGCAATTCGCCATCGGGACGGATCACGCGGTAGTCAAGCTCGATAGCGCCCGGACCCATGCGCAGATGCTCACGCGCCCTGATCAGCAGTTCGAGATCATCTGGATAAACCAGACCCATGGCGAAGTCCAGGGTGACCGGTGTACCGACGGGGCTCACGCCAAACATCTGATACGCGCGGGTGTTCCAGCTCAGCTCCTGTTTTGCAAGGTTGAACACAGACTGGGCGACCCCGGTGGAGGTGATCAGCTGCTGCTGTATTCTGCGCTGGGCTTCTGCAAGCCCGAATTCGGGGTCAGGCGCGATCTGCCTGAAACCAGGCACTGGCTCACTCATGGAAACTTCCTGTGAAGGGGGCACGCACAAGAGGCGCTTGGAACGAGGTCACGGCAATCTCCAAATGGTCTGGGCCGATGGCTGTCCGGATGATGGCCGGGGCCAGTGCCCGGGGAAATTTTATGGAATTTTCCGGTTACGGAAACCATCTTATGCCAGAAAAGCGCCGCTTGTCGCGGGGTTTGTACGGGCCGCCACACGCCTCCGTTGCCGAGGAGGATGGGGCGATTGGCCTTCAAGCTTTTTCAGTCTTGTCAGTCGGGCACAACGGCCGTGACTTCAATTTCGATGCGTGCCCGTTCTTCGACCAGGGCCGAAACTTCCACACAGGTCATGGCCGGAAAATTTTTGCCCATGACGTCGCGGTAGGCCGCACCCAGTTCCTTCAGCCGCGCAATGTACTCCACCCGGTCCACCACATACCAGGTCATGCGGACCATGTGTTCAGGTCCGGCACCGCCGGCCTGCAGCACCGCCAGGATGTTCTGAAGCGCCTGCCGCGTCTGGGCAATGAAATCATCGCTTTCAAACTGCTGCTGCGCGTTCCAGCCGATCTGACCCCCCACAAAAATCATCGCGCCTCTGGCCATCACGCCATTGGCGTAGCCTTTGGGATCGGCCCAGCCGGCAGGTTGCAACAGTTTCATCATGGTTTGTCTTCCTTTGTTATATCGAGATAGGGTTGTAGCGCGGCGCGCAATCCGTCCGGAATGGGCAACACCTTGCCATTCGGAATCTCCGAACACACCACGACAGTGTTTGCGATCAATTTCAGTGCCTGGCCCTTGTCAATATTGTGCGAACAGCTATGAATTTCATAGCGCATGCCGATGCTGGCGTTGCCGATGCGGCTCAAGCCGAGGCTGATCTCGATCTCGTCGCCGTAGCGGCACATGCCCAAAAATTCGGTCTTCAGGTCCACGATGGGCACGCCCAGGCCGGAGGCAATCAGCCCATGTTCCGGGTGGCCGATGTGCGCCAGAAAGTCTTCCTGTGCCTCATGCAGCAGGTAGAAATACTGCGGATAAAACACAATGCCGGCCGGGTCGCAATGATGAAACCGGATCTGCTTGCGTACCGCGAACCTCATGGCTGGCGCAGCCTGAAGCGCTGCAACTTGCCGGTTTCGGTGCGCGGCAGGCTGGCCACGAACTCCACCACACGCGGGTATTTGAAAGGCGCCAGCATGGCCTTGACATGGTCCTGCAGCAGTTTGGTCATGGCCTGATCGGCGGTCTGGCCGGGTTTGAGCACCACAAACGCCTTGACCACCATGCCACGTTCGTCATCGGGCACGCCGATGACGCCGCACTCGGCAACTGCCGGGTGTTTAAGCAGCGCGTCTTCGACTTCCGGCCCGCCGACGTTGTAGCCCGAGGTGATGATCATGTCGTCGGCGCGGGCCTGGTAGAAGAAGTAGCCGTCCTCGTCCTGCAGGAACGCATCGCCCGGATAGTTCCAGCCATCCTTGACGTAGTTTGACTGGCGCGCGTCATCGAGATAGCGGCAGCCGGTCGGCCCGATCACCGCCAGCTTGCCGATGGTGCCGCGCGGGACTTCCCGGCCCGCATCGTCCACCACCCTGGCCGTGTAGCCGGGCACCACCTTGCCGATGGCGCCGCGGCGCACCTGGTCTGGCGCGGCGGAAATGAAGATGTGAAACATCTCGGTCGCGCCTATGCCGTCAGTCATTTCGATGCCGGTGGCTTCCTTCCAGAGCTGGCGCGTCGCGTCGGGCAGGCCTTCGCCGGCGCTGACACAGGTGCGCAGCGTCGGCACACCATGCTGCTTGGCAAAGGCGGCCATCTGGCGGTAAAAGGTGGGCGCGGTGTAGCAGATGGTGGCGCCGACCTCCTTGATCAGCTTGACCATGGCTTCCGGCGTGTAGGCAATACCGGGGTAATACACCGAAGCGCCCGCCCACATCGGGAAGATCAGCATGCCGCCCAGGCCGAAGGTGAAGGCCAGCGGCGGCGAGCCCATCACGATGTCCTCGGGCGTGGCCTTGAGCACGTGGCGCGGCCAGGCTTCGCAGGCGGCCAGCACATCGCGGTGGGTATGCACCGGTGCTTTCGGTGTGCCGGTGGTGCCCGAGGTGAAGGCCATCATGGCGATGTCGTCGGCGGAGGTCAGGCAGGGCGTGAACTGGCCGTCCTTGGCGGCGGCCAGCATGGCCAGCGATCCGGCTTCGTTGGTGTTGAAGGGCACGATGTGGGCCAGCACCGGGTTCAGGTCTTGCGCAGCCTGCAGCTCGGCCAGCAGGCTGGCGTCGCACAGCGCCACCGTGGCCTGCGACTTGGTGATGACCTCGCCGAGTTCCTTGGCGCGCAGCAGTGGCATGGTGGCCACTGCGACCAGGCCGGCCTTGACGACGCCCAGCCAGGCCAGGGCCATGCCAATGGTGTTGCCGCCGCGCAGCAAGACGCGGTTGCCAGGTAGCAGCTCCAGGTCTTCGGTCAGCACCTGGGCAATACGTTTGACCTCTTCATGCGCTTCGGTATAGCTGAGTGTGGCCTTGTCGGAGCGCAGAAAGGGCCGTTCTGACAAACCATTTTTCTCGATGCGGCCGAACAGCACATCGACCAGGTTGGCCTGTGCATCGACCATCAGTTCGGGCAGGTCGTAACGCATCTGCGGCCACTGCTCCGCCGGCGGCAGGCGATCGTGCACAAAACGGTCGGTTTGCACCGAAGGAGCGGGCTTGTTCATGATTGCAGCATCGCCTTGCCAATGATCAGTTGCTGGACTTCGGTCGCACCTTCATAGATGCGCAAGGAACGGATGTCGCGGTACAGGCTTTCGACCTTGGTGCCCACCTTGACACCCAGACCACCGTGCATCTGCAGCGCCATGTCGATCACGCGCTGGGCATTTTCTGTCGCCGTCATCTTGGCCATGGCAGCCTCTGCGGTGATGCGTTTGCCTGCGCCTCTGGCTTCGCTGTCATCGCGCAGCCAGGCGGCGCGGTAAGTCAGCAGTGCGGCAGCATCGATCAGCGCTGCCATCTCGCCGATTTTGGCCTGCGTCAGCTGGAAGTCGGCCAGGGTCTGGCCGAACATCTTGCGTTCGCGCGAAAACCGCACCGCCTCGAACAGCGCGCGCCGCGCCATGCCCAGCGCTGCGGCCGCAACCGATGCGCGGAAGATGTCCAGGGTCTGCATCGCGAGCTTGAAGCCACCGTTGAGGGTGCCCAGTTGTGCCTCGCCGGCCAGCCTGCAATCTGCAAACTTCAGCGTGGCCAGCGGATGCGGCGCCATCACCGCAATGTGTTCACTGCTGTCCAGGCCCGGATTGCCGGCATCAACGATGAAGGCCGTGATGCCGCGGGTCCCGGCCGCCATGTCGGTCTTGGCAAAAGTCACGTAGAAGTCCGCGATGTCGCCGTTGCTGATCCAGGTCTTGCTGCCATTGAGGGTCCAGCCGCTTTGCGCAGGAGCCGCGCTGGTGGTCATGGCGCCGGCGTCCGAACCCGCGTCCGGCTCGCTCAGCGCGAAAGCGGCAATCTTGTCGCCGCGCGCCACCGCCGGCAGGTAGGCGGCCTGCTGCGCGGCTGTGCCGGCCAGCGTGATGGCGCCGCTGCCCAGGCCCTGCATTGCAAAGGCGAAATCGGCCAGCGGTGAGTGGAAGGCCAGTGTCTCGCGCAGGATCACCAGCGCACGCGAGTCGAGCTTGTCCAGCGCACCGCCGGCGCTGCCGGGCACGCAGTAGCGCAGCCAGCCACCGTCACCGAGCAGGCGCACCCATTGTTTGCAGGCGCGGCGATCATCGCTTTCGTCCACGTCTTGTTGGGGCGCCCAGTCGGCCAGGTCCCGGCCCAGTGCCCGGTGCGTATCGTCAAAAAAGGGAAGCGCGAGGTGATCGGTGGAGGCCTTCACATCAGTCTCCCTGGAACACCGGTTTTTGCTTGCTCGAGAACGCCTCGTAGGCGCGCGTGAAATCCTTTGTCTGCATGCAGATGGCCTGCGCCTGGGCTTCGGCCTCGATCGCCTGGTCCAGTGTCATGGCCCACTCCTGGTGCAACATGGTTTTGGTCATGCCGTGCGCAAAGGTTGGCCCGGCAGCCAGCTCGGCAGTCAGCGCCTGCGCTTTGGCGAGAACTTCGGCCGGCTCGTGCAACGCGTTGAAAAATCCCCATTGCAGGCCTTCTGCCGCCGTCATGGCGCGGCCGGTGAACAGCAGTTCGGACGCGCGGCCCTGGCCGATCAGGCGCGGCAGCAGCGCGCAGGCGCCCATGTCTGCGCCGGCCAGGCCCACACGCGTGAACAGGAAGGCGGTCTTGGCCTGCGCCGTGCCCAGGCGCATGTCGGCGGCGAGTGCCATCATCGCGCCGGCACCGGCGCAAATGCCGTCGATGGCGGCAACAATCGGCTGCGGACACAGGCGCATGGCCTTGACCAGGTCGCCGGTCATGCGGGTGAACTCCAGCAGTTCGGGCATGCTCATTTTGGTCAGCGGGCCGATGATTTCATGCACGTCGCCGCCCGAGCAGAAGTTGCCGCCGGCGCCGGTCAGCACAATCACCTTGACGTCGGTGGCGCTGTTGAGTGTGCGGAACAGGTCGCGCAACTCGGCGTAAGACTCGAAGGTCAGGGGGTTCTTGCGCTCAGGCCGGTTGAGGGTCAGGGTCGCCACGCCGTCCGCAAAGGCATAGGCGAAGTGGCGCGCTTCATAGCTTGCCAGCGCATTGAACTGCGCGTGCATGGGATTGTTTTTTCCGATGTAGTGCTTCATGCGTTTTCCATTTCCTGGTTCAGGTCCATCTGGTGTTGCTTGACCTTGCCCAGCAGTTTGTGCAGGGTGTCGATCTCGCGCGCCGACAGGCCGCCAAAGGCCTGGACAATCCAGTCCTCGTGCTGGCGTGCCATCTCGTCAAAGGTCTTGCGGCCGCGTGTGGTCAGGCGCACACGGTAGGCGCGGCGGTCGCCTTCGACGTCCACGCGCTCGACCAGGCCTTCGGTCACCAGTTGGTCGGTGATGCCGGTGACGTTGCCGCCGGTGACCATCATGCGGCGCGACAACTCGTTCATCTTCAGGCCGTCCGGGTTGCGCTCAAGCTGGGCCATCAGGTCAAAACGCGGCAAGGTGGTGTCGAATTGCTCGCGCAACTGCCCGCGCACCTGTTTCTCTATCAGTTGCGTGCAGGTCAGCAGCCGCAGCCACAGGCGCAGCGCCTCGGGGTGTTCGCGGTGTCCTCGTGCTTCCATGTCCATGACGGTCTCCATTCGCTACGTTTTTGATAGCTGTTTGCGCTTGTGCAATAAGGGCTCAGGCTTGTTTTTGCTTTGAAAGTTCGCGGTACATCTGGTCGCGGCCGCTGAGGTAGGGCTTGGGCCAGTCCACATGCCGGCTCTGCAGTTTGGCCGCTTCATGCAGGGTCCATGCGGGATCGGCCAGATGCGGGCGGGCAATCGCGCACAGGTCGGCACGGCCGGCCGCAATGATGCTGTTGACATGGTCGACCTCGGAGATCGCGCCGACGGCAATCGTACGGATGCCGACCTCGTTGCGTATGCGGTCGGCAAATGGCGTCTGGTACATGCGGCCGTACACCGGTTTGGCCGCGC